>JAJAZE010000216.1 GCA_026785925.1 Pyrinomonadaceae bacterium | reverse complement strand
GAATCATCGCGTAACGATAGGAAAACTGCCAGCCGCCCGCGTTGCCGTGCGTCCACAGCAGTAATGTGAGAATGAAAATTGCCGTCCAAGCCGTGTATTTGAGAATTTTATTTCGCGCCCCGAAATAGAGCGAGCAAAGAATAAACGGGCTGCTCCACCAAATCGAACCGCCGAAACCGTTCGGCACGAGAAACGGAAATCCGGCGACGCGCTTCCAGGGCGTGTAAAGCATCTCGATAAAATTTTGCGGAATATAATAAAACGAAAAAATGCCGTGCCGATACCAAGGCTCGCTCAAAACGCCCGGAATTCGCGCGTAGCCGAAATCGGTGAACGAATGGAAACGAATGTAATTATAAACGAGCGTCTCGATGCCCAAAACAAACGGAACGGCGCAGAATGCCGCGAGGTTTTTTATAGTTTCAAAACTCAAGTTCCAAACTCCAAGTCTTTGACGGCGGTTATTTGCAATTGATGGTTCAGCACTTTTGCGTTCAAGATCACTGCTTTGATTTCCGACTTGAGACTTGAAACCGGCGACTTGAAACTTAATAAGCAGAAACATAAAAATCGGCGCGGTCAAAAGAATTTCCGTCCGATTGCCGAAAGCGAGCGCGAAAAAGAATCCGGCGAGCAAAGGTTTTCGATGATAAACCGTGTAATAAATCGCGCCGAGTTCGCCGAGCATCGCAAAACCGAGCGCGAGCTGCCACGCGCCCGCCATCGCCAGATTTGTCCACATCCACGAGCCGAATAAAATTCCTGCCGCAAGCAAAACGCGCTTGCGCCAAGAGTATTGATACTTGGCAGAAATCAACAATAAAAACAAACCGATGCCGCTCGCCGTCAGCGCAGAAATCAAGGCGGCGGGCATTTCCGAGACGATTCCGACAACTTTCAAAGCGGCAAACGGCACCATCGTCAGGACGCTGCCGAGCGGGAAAACCGAGTAATAGAAATTCTCGAACGGGACGAATTCGTTCAACCAGGACGGCGGTTGCAGAGCGAAGCCGACGCGCCCGTGCAAAATGTTTTCGGCGACGCGAAAAGTGTAATCGAAGTAATTCTGCGGACGCGGATTGCTGAAGAAAAAGATTAAACCGCTGCCGACGACGAAACAGACGAGCAGAAGTTTGGTGTTTCGAGATGGATTTTTTACTGAAATTTGCGCGTCACTCATTGGCTTAACAGTCGAAGGTTTGACGAAAAAAAAGACATTTTCCGCGCAACCTCAAACCGATTTTTCAATCAACAACTCGGCTTCGGCAATCGCTTCGTCCAAATTAACGACGCGCCCGTCAAGCTGCATTTCATAAACTGCATCCAAAATTCGCTTAAAATCAGGCGACGGCGCGAGTCCCAACTCGATCAAATGCCGACCGAGCAAAATTCGCGGCGGAGCTTTTTGCTCGACCGCCAATTCACGCGCTCGTTCGATAAACCATTCCTGCGCTTCCGCGTCGAACCACTTTTCCTTCGGCAGCCATTCGGGATTTCTGCCCAAGCTGTCGGCTTTCGAGACGCGATACAGCAAATCCGGCTCGACTTTCCGAGCCAGCCGCCGAAACGCGCCGTCGCCCGGTTTCGACTTGTAAAACATTCCCGGCAGCAAATGATAACGCACGAGCTGCACGACTTGCCCGCGCACATCGTAACCGTCGAGCGTGAAAATTCCGAGTTTGTTTAAGAACCCAATCGTCGGCTCGACTCCGGCTTCGTCGTGCGCGTGCGAACGCCAGCGACCGTCAAAAAATTTCGTCGTCGCCGGTTTTCCGAAGTCGTGGCAAACCGCGCCGAGCATCACCGTAATTTGTTTCGAGTAAGGCAAATCGTCAATCAGCTTCCGCGCTTCGTCAACGACCATAAGTGTATGCACGTCAACATTTCCCTCTGGATGCCACTCTTTTTCTTGCGGAACGCCGACGAGCGCAGCGAGTTCGGGAAACAACTGATCGGTGATATTCAAATTATAAAAATACTGCAAACCGATTGAAGGTTTTTCCGATTTCAAAAGAAGTTTTTCGAGTTCGCTCCAAATTCTTTCTTTCGGCAAATCGGTTAAATCTATCGAACGACAAATCTCGATTGTTTCCGCTTCAATTTCAAAATCAAAACGCGCGGCAAACTGCGCGGCGCGTAAAACCCGCAAAGAATCTTCGGCAAAAGTTTCCTTTGAGACGACGCGCAGAATTTTGTCTTTTATGTCGGCTCGTCCGTTGTAACAATCAATAATCTCGCCGGTCAGAACGTCTTTCAAAATCGCGTTGACCGTAAAATCGCGCCGCTTCGACGCTTCGGCAAACGACATTTGCGGGTCGCCTTCGACGACGAAACCTTTGTGTCCGCGCCCGACTTTTCTTTCGCGGCGCGGCAGCGCGACATCCAAATTACTGCCGATTTTATAAACCGTGAACGCCTCGCCGACAACATCAACTTTGCCGGATCGGGCGAGAATTTCCCGCAGTTTCGGCGGCTCGATTCCATAGACTTCGACATCGAAATCCTTCGGTTCGACATTCATCAATTCGTCGCGCACACAGCCGCCGACGAGCATCGCGCGTCCGCCGTTTTGTTTCACGAGTTCGGCGAGTTCAATGATTTTTTTTGAAATGGCTGTCATAAAAAACGGGCGCGGATAAACCGTCGCCCCTACAATTTTATTTTCAAATTCAATTTAACCCAAACGCTTTTGCAAATATTCTTTCAATTCTGAAATTGCCACGCGCTCCTGTTCCCAAGTGTCGCGGTCGCGCACGGTGACGGCGTTATCTTCCAAAGATTCGTGGTCAACCGTCACGCAAAACGGTGTGCCGATTTCGTCCTGTCGGGCGTAGAGTTTGCCGATGCCGCCGGTGTCGTCATAGACGGTTCGCATCGTCGTCAGTAAATCTTTTTTCAATGTCCGCGCCATTGCGACGATTTCGGGTTTGTTTTTCGCCAGCGGTAAAACGGCGACTTTGATCGGTGCGAGTTCGGGTTTTAATTTTAAAATCACTCGCGTTTCACCTTTGTCATTGATTTTTTCGGTGTAGGCATCCATCAAAATTGCCAGAAGTGTGCGGTTTACGCCGACCGCCGGTTCAATCACATACGGATAAAAACGCTCGTTTGTCTGCGGATCGAAATACGATAAATCATCGGTCGTGTCGGGATTTACTCGCTTGCCTGCCGCGTCTTCAGGCTTTTTAGAATGCGCTTTTAAATCGAAATCCTTGCGGTTGGCAATTCCCATCAATTCGTCAAATTGCTTTTCTTCGTCTTCGCGTTCCGGGAAAAAGCGATATAAAATATCAACTGTGCGCTCGGCGTAATGCGCGAGTTCTTCGGCGGTTTGCTCATACAATTTCAAGTTTTCGGCGGAAATTCCCAAACTGTAAAACCAAACTTGAAACGCATCAATAAATTCCTGATGAATACGCGGAGCATCTTCGGCGCGGCAGAAGTATTCCATTTCCATCTGCTCGAATTCGCGGGTGCGGAAGATAAAATTTCCGGGCGTAACTTCGTTGCGAAACGCTTTCCCGATTTGCGCGATGCCGAACGGCAGTTTGCGGCGCGAAGTGTCGAGAACATTTTTGAAATTGATAAAAATTCCCTGCGCCGTTTCCGGTCTGAGATAAGCCAGCGCACTTTCATCCTCCTCGACTGCCGCCGCGCCGACTGTCGTTCTGAACATCAAATTAAACGGACGCGGCTCGGTTAAATTTTTCAAACCGCAGTTCGGACACGGAAAATTTTTAGCTTTGATTAAATCTTCAATCGGAGTATTTTCAAACGCTTTTTGAGTTTCGGTATCGTCGGAGATTTTCGGATATTCGAGTTTGTCGGCGCGAAAACGCGATTTACATTCGCGGCAATCAACCAGCGGATCGGAAAAAGTCGTTTCGTGTCCCGAATACTTCCAAACTAAACGATTTTGAACAATCGAAGAATCTAAGCCTTCGATGTCGTCGCGTTCGTGAACGAGCCACCGCCACCAAGATTGCTTGACGTTATTCGCCAATTCCACGCCGAGCGAGCCGTAATCCCAACTGCTGCCCAAGCCGCCGTAAATGTCCGAGGCGGGAAAAACGAATCCGCGCCGTTTTGATAAAGAGACGATTGTTTCAATGTTCGGTGCTGCCATAAGTTTATAAATGGTAAATGGTAAATTGTAAATGGTAAAGTCACCAAAAAATAAAAAGGACGACCGAAGCCGTCCTTTTCGCTGATAATTCAATTTTAGATTATTGCGGAACCGGCGGCTGTGCGCCCGGCGGAATAATCCATAAATCGTAGGTCGTCTTCAAGCGCGTTCCCCAATTAGTGATGACGATGCGGCGCGGGTCAATGCCGCGAGCCTGCACCAGATAACTCAGAGTTCTTTTGCTCAAAATATCAACTTTTCGGTTTCGCACGCTGGCTTTGTCAGTGCCTTGATACATAATAATGTAGCCTTGCGCGTCCGGGTTGTTCTGTAATTCGATGGCGAAAGCGTCAAGTCTGGCTTTGTCGTCGTCAAACGAACTCGATTCAAATTCGTCGAATTTGCGCGGTCCCGGCGGCGGCGGTTTATTTTCGACAATCGTCGGAACGGAAATTTTCTGGCGGCAATTCGCGTCATAAACGCCGTCGTTGACATCCAAGTCGGCAGTTACGGTTTGCCCGCCGAAACCGGTCGTGTCAACCGTGATCGAAGACGTTCCGAGTCCGCTCGTGATACGCAGATTACCCGGCGAAACCGTCCAATTGTAATTGATCGGAGTCGGGCTGTCCGTCACCGAATTGAGCGAGGCGAAAGTGATTAAATCGCCTTCCATCACGCGGTCGGGTCCGCTCAATTGGACGTTATACGGACAGGCGCGGGTCATTACCTGCTCGACTACTTTCAAACAAACGCAGTTTTTGGCGTTCTTGATAATCTCGATTTCTTTGGTGAATGTCTTGCCGTTCGGACCTTCGATGGACAGCCGGTGTTTGCCGGGCGGCAGATAAAATTCCGCCGGTGTGCTGACTCCGCTCATTCCCAAAAGCTGGTCGTTGACTTTGACCGGATAGGCGACCGGCGTGGTTTTGACCGTCAGCGTTCCCATATTTTTCGGCGGCTTGTTCCGTTCATTGCGCTGGGCGAAAGTCGTCGTCAACCCCAAAGTCAACATCATCCCAACCACGAATAAAAAATTATATCTGATATTTCGCATCTTTTAATCCTCTGAATTTCCTCAATCGAGCGACCGCCTGCCGCTCCCGGCAACTGTTACAAATTCGGATGAAAGCGTTTTAAGATTACAATGTCACGCCCGCATCGCCGTCAATCTTTAATCTTCGGTTTCTTCCGCTTTTTTTCTGCCTAACCTGCGCCGTGCGGCAAGCCCGATACTGGCAAGTCCGGTTCCGAACAACAAAATCGTCATCGGCTCAGGCACCGGCTCGGTCGGCGGTGTCGGAGTCATTGTCGGAGTCGGTGTGTTGGTCGGTGTCGGCGTTTCATCGTCATCGCCCGGCGGAATCAAAAATATCAGCGGAATGGCGGCAAAGCCTAAAGTCCAATATGGAAATTTCCCGCCGCCAACCGGAATCGGGGCGCAATCACAAACTTCCTCTTCGACAATTTCGCTGCGGCTTTCCGTAATTACGCGGTCGTCCTGCACGGGCGGTGTGTCGGTTTTCGGGTCGTCGCCGATTAAAATCGGATTGTCTCCTGCCAACCGCAATTGGGCAAATCCGCCGTTTCCGGCTTTTCCCGGTTTGGCGTTGATGACCTGTACCACTTGATTAAACTGCACCGGCGCGGCTTTCGCCGTCATCATTGCCGCCGACATTATCGAATATAACGCGAGCGCGGAGAGAAGGAATCTAAAATTTGAATTTCTCATTAGCTTTTACCTTTAGTTTCAAAATTTGTCAGAAAATACACACTCACAAGTCGTTTTGAGACTTGCCAATAACACGTCTGTTTGGGGCAATTTGGCAAACTATACCAAAAAATCAAAACAAATGCACTCTATATTTGATAAATCTACCTTATTTTTTTCCACCAACAATCTTTATTGTTAATTGTTATGGTCAATCAAAGTTGTAATAAATAACGATTTCCATAAATTATAAAAACTTTTTTCGGCAGTTGTAATACGGAAATAATAATGGTTGGTCAGCTTTAGATTTGGATCTTTTTTGGATTTGTTTCGTGTTATGCGCGTGTTGATTCGCGGTTAAATCTTTATATTTTAAACCACGAATCAACACGCGCATAATACGAAAAGAAAACACACCAAGCCAATTTATTTCCCTATAAGTAGATGAGCAAAATTATCATAGATTATTTTCCCGAAGGAACGCTGGCATCTTGCCGGCACTGAGCGTCGCGGCGATGCGAAAAAATCTGTGCCGCAACTAATTTTCGCGCCGAAGCGACGCTCAGTGCCGCCAGGATGGACGGCGTTCCGTTAGAAAAACAATCTAATCTATTTTTGTCGGAGTGCTTAACTATCAAAAGAAAAGGCAAAAGTCCGAATTTAAATTGGACTTTTGCCTTTTTACTTTTTACTTGATTAATCTTCCTGCACTTCGGTTTTACCTTCATCTTTTAAAACCGATTTGCGCGAAAGTTTGATTTTGTTGCCTTCTTTGCCGATACATTTGACCATAATCTGCTGACCTTCTTTAAGTTCATCGCGCACGTCGCGGATTCTTCGGTCGGAGATTTCCGAGATGTGCAGCAATCCGTCGAGTCCGGGAATGATTTCGACGAACGCGCCGAAGTCAACAATGCGCGAAACCGTGCCGAGATAAGTTTCGCCGATTTCGGCTTCGGCGGTTAAAGCGCGGATGCGGGCAACCGCCGCTTGTCCGGCTTCGCCGTCGGCGGTCGCAATGTTAATCGTGCCGTCGTCGGACACGTCAATTTTTGCGCCGGTTTCTTCGGTAATCGAGCGAATCATTTTGCCGCCCGGTCCGATGACATCGCGGATTTTATCCGGGTTGATTTTAATCGTGATAATGCGCGGCGCATACATCGAAATTTCCTCGCGCGGTTCGCTGATCGCCTGCGTCATTATATTCAGAATATGAAGACGACCTTTTTTCGCCTGTTCCAACGCTTCGGACAAAATCATCGCGTTGATGCCCGCGATTTTAATGTCCATCTGCAACGCCGTGATGCCGTCTTCGGTTCCGGTGACTTTGAAATCCATATCGCCGTAATGGTCTTCCGCGCCTGCGATGTCCGACAAAATCGCGTAACGATTGCCTTCCATCACCAACCCCATCGCCACGCCCGCAACCGGCTTTTTAATCGGCACACCCGCGTCCATCAAACTCAAAATGCCGCCGCAGACGCTCGCCATCGAAGACGAACCGTTTGATTCGGTGATTTCAGAGACGATGCGAATCGTATATGGAAAGTCGCTTTCGTCGGGCATAATCGCTTCTAAAGCGCGCCGCGCCAGATTGCCGTGACCGATTTCTCTTCTCGAAGAACCGCCGAAACGTCCGGCTTCACCGACCGAATACGGCGGGAAGTTATAATGCAGCATAAAACGCCTTTTGACTTCGCCTTTTTCCAAATCATCGGTGAACTGCTCGTCCATTTTCGTTCCCAAAGTGGTTGTCACAACCGCTTGGGTTTCACCGCGAGTGAAAAGTGCCGAACCGTGAGTGCGCGGCAGCCAGCCGACTTCGCACGAAATCGGGCGAATCTCGGAAAACTTGCGTCCGTCTGGACGACGACGATTGCCGAGCATATCTTCGCGGAAGATTTTTTCTTTCAAGTGCGAGAAAACCGCGCTCGCTCCCAATCGTTTGGTTTCGTCGTCGGCGTAACTGGCGACTACTTCTTTCTTAAGCGCGTCAATCGCCGCGTAGCTCGTGATCTTGTCTTTGCCGGTTGAATCCAGAGCTTCCCGAAGGCGTTCGCTGTATTTCTCTTCGACTTCTTTGATATGCGATTCGTCGAGCGTCGCTACGGTGAATTCGCGCTTTTCGATATTCAACGCTTTATACAATTCTTTCTGCCATAAGCATAGACGTTTAATCTCCTTGTGCGCCAGCAGTAATGCTTCGAGCATTATTTTTTCTTCGACTTCTTTTGCCTGCGCCTCGACCATCACGATGGCTTCTTCGGTTCCGGCGACGATTAAATTAAGCAATGAATCACGCCGTTCGTCATAAGTCGGATTAACCAGGTATTTGCCGTCAATCAAACCGATTCGCACTGCCGCAATCGGATTGACGAACGGAATATCGGAAAGATACATCGCGCACGATGCACCGGTGATAGCGATTACGTCCGGGTCGTTGTCGGCATCGGCGGACAGCACCGAACCGACGATTTGCGTTTCAAAACGATAGCCTTCGGGGAATAAAGGGCGCACCGGTCGGTCAATCAAACGGCAAGTTAAAACTTCTTTTTCGTTCGGGCGACCTTCGCGGCGAAAATAGTTTCCCGGAATACGTCCGGCAGCGTAACTCGATTCACGATATTCGACGGTGAGCGGGAAAAAGTCTAATCCTTCTTTCGCGGTGCGGTTGCTGACGGCAGTAACTAAAATTATCGTGTCGCCGTAGCGAATGACGACCGCGCCATCGGCTTGTTTGGCGACTTTTCCGGTTTCCACGATTAAATCTTTGTCGCCTAATTTGATTTTTTCAATTAAGTATTTTTTTTGTGACATATTTTTTCTTCCTCATACAATAAAAGACGACAAAGCCGTTTCGTGAAAGCTCTGCCGCCTTTGGATACAATTTGCGACTCGGTTCTCATCAGCCGACGGGTTTAAATGCGCTGTCACGTTCAGCTACCGCCGACTAACTCTTCGAGAGAACAGATATGTTTGATGACTCGAAGCAGTCATAATTAAATGAGAAGTGAGAGATGAGAAAAATCTACTTCTCACTTCTCACTTCTCACTTCTCATTTTTCTATCTTCTCAATCCTAATTTCTTAATAATATCGTGATATTGTTTAATATCCTGACGTTTGAGATAGTCGAGCAGTTTTCTGCGCCGCGAGACCATTTTCAGTAAGCCTTGCCGCGAGTGGTTGTCTTTCTTGTGAATCTTGAAATGTTCGGTTAATTCGTTGATGCGCTGCGTCAAAAGTGCGATTTGCACATTTGACGAACCCGTATCGCTGCCGTGCGTTCGATAATCGCCGACGATTATTTCTTTTGTCTCTTTTGGTGTTGCCATATATTAAATGATCTCTCCTTGTATTCGCAGAAAATCGCTTTTTTCTAAGACGACTACCACGAAGTTTTTAGTATCTTTTAATGGTAAATGGTAAATGGTAAATGGTCAATCGCCTCAATTTACCGCCGACCTTTTAGCTTAACTTAGTATTTGAAATCTTCCATAAACTTCGTGGAAAAATCACCTTTTTGAAATTTCTCGTCGTTCATAATTTTCAGATGCAGCGGAATCGTCGTTTTAATACCTTCGACGACCATCATCTCCAAAGCGCGTTTCATTCGCGCAATCGCCAAATCGCGTGTCCGGGCGTGAACAATCAATTTCGCAATCATCGAATCGTAAAACGGCGGCACGACATAGCCCGGATAAACCGCCGTATCAACTCGCACGCCCGGTCCGCCCGGAATGTTGAAAGCCGTGATTTTCCCCGGACTCGGCACAAAAGTCTTCGGGTCTTCGGCGTTAATTCGACATTCGATGGAATGTCCGACAATCAGCACGTCGCTCTGACTAAAACCGAGTTCTTCGCCTTCGGCAATCCGAATTTGATTTCGCACAATATCGGCGAGCGTCACCATTTCCGTCACCGGATGCTCAACCTGAATGCGCGTGTTCATTTCCATAAAGTAAAATGAACCGTCTTCGTCAAGCAAAAACTCGAAAGTCCCCGCGCTCGAATATCCGATTTCCTGACAGGCTTTGACCGCGACCGCGCCCATTTTTTCGCGCTGTTCTAAAGTAATAACCGGCGAAGGAGCTTCTTCCAGCAATTTCTGGTGTCGCCTTTGAATCGAACATTCGCGCTCGCCCAAATGAATGACATTACCGTGTTCATCCGCTAAAACCTGAATTTCGATGTGACGCGGACGCTCGATGTATTTTTCAATATAAACGCTGCCGTTTTTGAAAGCCGCGAGTGCTTCGGTTTGCGCCAACTCCAAATTCGTCGCTAAATCTTCCGCCTGACGAACAATCCGCATTCCGCGTCCGCCGCCGCCCGCCGCCGCTTTAATAATCACTGGAAAACCGATTTCCCGGGCAATCGCAATCGCTTCGTCGGCGTTTTCAATCGGCTCCGGTGAACCGGGCAAGATCGGCACACCCGCCGCTTTCATCGTCCGCCGCGCTTCGACTTTATCGCCCATCATCCCGATGACTTCGGCTCGCGGTCCGATAAATTTAATGTTGCAGTCTTCACAAACTCTGGCAAATCTTTCAGATTCGGCGAGAAATCCGTAGCCCGGATGAATCGCGTCAACATTCGTGATTTCCGCCGCGCTGATGATTGAAGGAATGTTTAAATAACTTTGCGCGGAAGGCGGCGCACCTATGCAAATCGCTTCATCGGCGTAACGAACGTGCAGCGCGTCTTTGTCGGCGGTCGAGTGAACGGCAACGGTTTTAATGCCCATCTCCTTGCACGTCCAGATTATTCGACACGCAATCTCGCCGCGATTGGCGATTAGAATTTTGCGGAATTCGCGTCTTTTCATTGCTTCAAAGCTCAAATGTTAAAGTTCAAGGTTGTTACTGAATTAACTTTGAACCTTAAACTGTGAACTTTGAGCTATCTTTTAATTCCAAAAAGCGGTTGACCATACTCGACCGACTGACCGTTTTCCACATAAATTTTTAGGACTTCGCCGGAAACTTCCGCTTCGATTTCGTTCATCAATTTCATCGCTTCGATGATGCAAACAATCGTGTCCGGCGAAACATTACTGCCTTCTTTGACATACGGGTCTTTGTCCGGTGACGGTGAACGATAGAAAGTTCCAACAATCGGTGAAGGAATTATGTGCAAATTCTCATCACTTGCCGGTTCAGTCAAAGACGATTCAGTCGGGCTTTCAGATTTTGTTTGAATTGCTTGAGCCGTTGTGGAAACGGGTGTCGGGGCATAAGATTGCGCTGCCTGAATAAATTGCGGCGCGGGATTTTTGCTGAGGCGAACACGAATGTTAGCATTCTCGAACTCGAAATCGGTAAATCCGTGTTCATCAACAAGATTAGCGAGATCACGCAGTTCGCTCATATTTAACGATGGCTCTGCCGCGTTCTGATCTGAACGTCCGGTTTGCTTTTTTGTCGTTTCTTTCTTCGCTGATGCTGCTTGTTGGCTCATCTTTGCTCCTCATTATCAGTCGGCAGAAAAGCAGAAGGCAGTTGGCAATTATACTCTTTCCGCCAACTGCCTTCTGCTGCTTCCTACTTATTTCTTCGCCGCTAATTCGCGCGGGTTATCAACCAATTCGATCACCGCCATTTCAGCATTGTCGCCCTGCCGACGACCGAGTTTGATAATTCGCGTGTAACCACCGTTACGATCTTTGTAGCGAGTGCCGAGTTCGTCAAAAAGAAGCTGCACGGCTTTCACACCAGCCGTCCTTTCAATTTTGTCTTTGGGCGTTCCTTTAACTCCGCGAAAACGGCTTTGTTCAGTTTTGAAAGTGCTGTTGCCGGCGTGAAAAAATCTTGCCGCCTGCCGCCGCAGGTGAACTTCCTGCGCCTTTGCCGTCTCGCCGCTCAAATTTTTCGCCCGCCGCGCCAGTGTAATAACTTTTTCAACAAACGGGCGAAGTTCTTTCGCTTTCGGAACGGTCGTCACAATGTAACCTTTTTCCGCGTTGATCAAAGAAGTCGCCATATTCCGCAACATCGAAATTCGATGCTCGGTTGTTCTTCCCAATTTACGATGTGCTTTTAAGTGTCGCATAGTTTTTAGTCTAGCAAGTCTGGGAAGTCTGGGAATTCTAAGAAGTTTGAGAGAAATCGTTTCTTGACTTCCCAAACTTCCCAGACTTCCCAGACTATCAATCTAAGTCTTTTCCGCCCGAACCCGGAATCGGATTGCCTTGTTCGTCAAAATCCATCCCGAAATCCAAACCCATTCCGTGAAGCATATCTTTAATTTCCGTCAATGATTTTTTGCCGAAATTTTTGGTGTGCAGCATATCGCGCTCGCTGCGGCGAATTAAATCACGAATCGAACGAATATCGGCATTCTTCAGACAATTATATGAACGAACCGAGAGTTCGAGTTCGTCAACCGAACGGTCGAGCAAATCATTGCGAAGCAGCGGCGGACGCGCGATATCTTCAAATTTGAAATCGTCTTCTTCTTCTTCAAAATTGACGAAGATTGACATATGATCTTTGACGAGTTTCGCCGCCAAACCGATTGAATCATCGGGCTTGACCGAACCATCCGTCCAAACTTCGATTATTAGTTTATCAAATTCGGTATTCGATCCTTGCCGAGTTTTATCAACCGTGTAATTGACTTTTTTAATCGGCGTATGCACCGAATCAATCGGAATGTAACCGACTGAAAGGTCTTCGTCATTATTAAATTCGGCAGAAACATAGCCGCGACCCGCTTTAAGGCGCATTTCGATACTGATGTCGCCGTTTGCGCTGATAGTAGCAATATGAATGCTTTTATCGAGAATTTCGACATCTCCGTCGGCTACGATGTCCGCACTGGTTACTTGACCCGCACCGCTCTTGCTGATTGTCAAAGTTTTCGCGCCTTCGCCGTGCAGTCTAAAAGGCACTTGTTTAAGATTCAGGATAACGTCGGTCGCATCTTCAACGACACCCTTAATTGATGAAAATTCGTGTTCCACACCTTCGATTTTGACGGCGGTAATCGCCGCTCCGACAATTGACGAAAGCAGTGCGCGACGCAGCGAATTTCCGATAGTCGTGCCGAAACCGCGTTCAAACGGCTGCGCGTAAAATTTTCCGTATCGTTCAGTCAAAGTTTCGGCTTCGACATTCAACCGATTTGGTATTTGGAAATCTGTCCAGGTATTTTGTGCCATATTCTTTTTTAAAAGTTCAAGGTTCAAGGTTCAAAGTTCAAAGTTCAGCCATCTTTCTAATAACTTTGAACCTTGAACTTTGAACCTTGAACTTTTTGAATTACTTGCTGTAAAGTTCGACGATTAGCTGCTCGTTGATGGTCGGGTCAATATCTGCCCGCGTCGGCAGAGCCGAAACTTTTGCGCTCAAATCGGTGTTGCCGCCTGAACTAATCCAATTCGGACGACCGCGACCCACAGCGGTTTGCCACGCGCCTTCGACGTGGGGATTTTTAACCGTCGTTTCTTTAACAGTCACGACATCGCCTAATTTGGTCTGGAACGAAGGAATGTCAACTTTACTTCCGTTAACGAAAATGTGTCCGTGATTGACAAGTTGACGCGCTTGACGGCGAGAAGTCGAAAAACCCGCTCGGTAAACAACATTATCCAGCCGACGCTCAAGCATAAAAAGCAAATTTTCGCCCGTAATCCCTTTTTGTCGGGAGGCTTTTTCAAAATAGTTGCGGAATTGTTTTTCCAGCACAAAATAAATACGCTTGACCTTCTGCTTTTCACGAAGCTGCTGCCCGTAACCGGCGAGAACTTTGCGTCTGGCGGTCGCGCCGTGCATTCCCGGCGGCTGAGTTCCGCGTTTTTCAATCGCGCACGACGGCTTAAAACAGCGGTCGCCCTTTAAAAATAATTTTCCGCCTTCGCGGCGGCACAAACGGCACACCGCATCTCTGTATCTAGCCATATATTTATTTCTGCTTCCGCTGTTTTAGCGGAAAAGTTTACGGGAAATTTTCTTTCAAAAACTTCTCTTCATCCTTTCGATAATTTAAACCAAAATTTTAATCCGCAAGTTTGGATTTATCACCGCAAATCCAAAACTCAAAATTTTTCAAACTCTTCTTCTTTTCGGGGGACGACATCCGTTATGCGGAATCGGCGTGGTATCTCGAATCGAAGTAACACGAATTCCCGCGTTGTTAATCGCCCGAATCGCCGATTCACGACCGCCGCCGGGACCTTTAACTCGCACCTGCACTTCACGCATTCCGACTTCTAACGCCTTGCGAGCAGCTTCCGACGCTGCCTGTTGTGCGGCGAACGGCGTTCCTTTGCGCGAACCGCGAAAACCGCGCGCACCCGATGAAGACTGCGAAATCAAATTTCCTTCCGTATCGGTGATGGAAATCATCGTGTTATTAAACGATGCCGCAATATGCACGATGCCCATCGGGATATTTCTTTTCTCTTTTTTCCGAAAAGTTTTTTTCTTCGTTGTTGCTTTTGCCATAATTCAGTTATCAGTCAGCAGTCAGCAGTTAGCAAAATTGATGACTGCTAACTGCTGACTGTAATTATTTCTTGCCTGGAGCTTTTTTCTTCGCAACGGCGGCTTTGCGCGGACCTTTGCGAGTGCGGGCGTTGGTGCTGGTTCTCTGACCGCGAACCGGCAGACCGCGCCGGTGTCGGAGTCCGCGATAGCAGCCGATGTCCATTAATCGCTTGACATCCATCTGCACACGTTTCCGCAGGTCGCCTTCAATGTCACCCTGAACATCGAGCAATGCGCGAATCTGCGTCAATTCATCTTCGCTCAAATCTTTGATTTTCGCGTTGATACTAATATCCGCTTCGTTCAGAATTGCGGTCGCCCGCGATTTTCCAACGCCGTAAATGTAAGTTAAACCAATCTGCGCCCTTTTATTCGGCGGTAAATCTACACCTGCTACACGAGCCATAATTTTATTTAGGATTTTAGATTCTATATTTCAGATTGAGGTTAGCTGTGGCGCGAATCCAAAATCCAAAATCCGAAATCTAAAATTAATTTATCCCTGTCTTTGTTTATGCTTCGGATTTTCACAAATCACGCGCACAATTCCTTTGCGATGAATCACCTTGCACTTATCGCACATTTTCTTTACTGAAGGACGCACTTTCATTTTTATTTCCCTCGCTTTCTATTTATAGCGATACGTTATTCGCCCGCGAGCTAAATCGTAGGGCGAAAGTTCGACCAAAACTCGATCTCCCGGAAGTATGCGAATAAAATTTTTCCGCATTTTGCCGGAAATATGCGCCAAAACCTGATGCTGATTGTTTTCCAGAACAACCTTGAACATCGCGTTGGGCAAAGTTTCAAGCACGGTTGCCGTTACTTCTATCGCTTCTTCTTTTGACATATATACAGAGTAAAACTCTTCCGAATTGGCAAACTTCCGATGTTACAGTTTTTTGCGCGACTTTTCAAGTCAGGCGGCAACGGTTTCTGATTTTGCCTGCTTCATTTGAGCTTTCTGTTCCTTTGTCAGCGTCAAAATTTCAGGACCTGATTCCGTAACCGCAATCGTATGTTCGCAATGTGCGCTCGGTTTTCGGTCAGCCGTAATCACCGTCCATTTATCCGCCAAAGTTTTCGTTTCGTGTGTTCCGAGATTTAACATCGGTTCGATGGCGAAACAATAACCGACACGAATCTTTTCTTTCGTTCCCGCTCTGCCGTAATTGGCAATCTGCGGGGCTTCGTGCATCGTGCGCCCGATTCCGTGTCCGGTGTAATCGCGGACAATTCCGTAACCGAATTTATCGGCGTGCTGCTGTATCGCCCAACTAATGTCGCCGACTCTTTTATTCGGGTGACACTGGGCGATTCCCAAATCCAAACACTCGCCCGTGACGCGGATCAATTGTTTGAGTTCGTCGCTGACTTCGCCGACTGCCGCCGTAAAAGCCGTATCGCCGACAAATCCCTGATAACTCGTCGCCATATCGAGTGAAATAATATCGCCTTCCTTTAACGGAACATTATTTGAAAATCCGTGAACGACCGCTTCGTTGACCGAAGCGCAAATCGCAAAAGGAAAAGGAATCATTCCGTGCGGTTTGTAACCGATAAAACTCGGAGTCGAACCGGCATCGCGCATTATCTTTTCGGCAACGGCGTTAAGTTCTAAAGTCGTAATGCCCGGCACAATCATTTTCCGTAAAGTCTCGCGCACCTCGGCGATCAATTCGCCGACTTCCCGCATTCGGTCTAAATCTTTTCTCGACTTAGCGATAATCATCCTCTTTCCTAAAAACAACCGGCAAATGTTACTGACGAAGCCGCTGATTCTCGAGTCTCCATACATTTGCTTTAAATCAATTTGTTTATTTCCCAATAAATACTTTCCAAATCGCCTTCGCCACTGACTTTTTTCAAACGCCCGGTTCTTTCGTAATAGGAAAGCAGCGGCTCGGTTTGAATTTGATACGTCGCCAGCCTCGTCACAACGATTTGTTTATTATCGTCAGCCCGATGCGTCAGTTGCGTTTCAGGATGAAAATCGCAAACATTGTCTTTCTTTGGCGGTTTTAAATAAATATTATAAATTTCTCCACAAGTTGCACAGGAACGCCGACCCGTCAATCTTTTAACTAACTCTGCACTCGGAATATCAACTTCGATTGCTTGAATTTTTTTATTCTGTTCGGCGGCTAAAATTTCCAGCATTTCCGCTTGAATGGCGGTGCGCGGAAAGCCGTCCAACACATAACTTTTTTCCTCACGCGAAGTTCGGTCTTTAACGACCTGAAACGTCAACTCGTCGGAAACTAATTTCCCTTCCGCCATAATTGCCTGCACTTCACGCGCCAGCGGCGTATCCGCATTTTTCATCTCGCGGAACATATCGCCGGTCGAAATTTGCGGTATGCCGCGCCGTTCTTCCAAAAGCCGCGCCTGCGTTCCTTTTCCTGCTCCGGGCGCACCGATAAGAACGATGATCTTTCCCATAAAAAATAAATTACGAATTCCAAATCAAAGATCACATCTGTTTTCAGAAAGTTCGCAATTCGTGATTGTTTTAGGCGCGTCTCCCGCGAAGCCTTGAACCGGCACCCAGAAAACCTTCGTAATTTCGCATCACGAGCTGCGCTTCAATTTGCGAGACAGTATCCATTGCCACACCGACCAAAATTAGAAGCGATGTGCCGCCAAAAAAGAATTGATAACCTAAACCGGTGGGAATCCAACTCAGTCCGGGCGTTGCCGTTAAAAAGTTGTCGAGCGAAGTTCCGATAAACGGCAGTCGGGCGACTCTAAAACCACTCAGGAGTACCTGCGGAGCAAAAGCGATAAATGCCAGATATAGCGCACCGACCGTCGTCAATCTCGTCAAGATCGTATTTAAGTATTCCGCCGTCGGTGCGCCCGGGCGAACGCCCGGCACAAAACCGCCGTGCTTTCTCAAATTATCCGCCACCTCGTCGGTGTTGAAAACGATTGTGATGTAAAAGAAAGTAAATAAAACAATTAATGAAATGAAGACTAATTCATAATACGGATCGCCGCCGTGGAACTGTTGAAAGAAGGCGGAAATCTGACTCCAGGTTGAAGTCGGATTTGCCGGATCGGGAGGGAAAGCCGAAAAAACGGTTTGCGGCATCGCCAGAACCGACGAAGCGAAGATGACGGGAATAACGCCGCCCATATTCAGTTTTAACGGCAAACTCGTTTCCTGTCCGCGAAAAGTCTGGGTTCCGACTCGCCGACTTGCGTAACTGATAGCGATATTTCTCCGTGCCGATTCGACGTAGACTATCAGCGCGATTAACGCCACCATTATGACTACTAAAAACACTACACCAAATGTTTGAAACGGATCGCCGCCCCGAACTCTTTCGGATATTTGAGCAATACCGCTCGGCAAACCGATGACGATGCCGGCGAAAATAAGCAAAGAAATCCCGTTGCCGATTCCGCGCTCGGTGATTTGCTCGCCGAGCCACATCACAAAAATCGTTCCGGTCGTCAATGTCACGACAATCATCAAAGTCGCCCACCAGGTTTGACCGATGATGTCATTTTTTTGAAGCCAAGTGGCAACGAAAAATGTTTGCACGGAGCATAACGCCACCGTCAGATAGCGCGTCCACTGATTGATTTTTTGTCGCCCGACTTCGCCTTCTTCCTGAACTTTTTTAAACTGCGGCGAAAGAACCGGCATTAACTGCAAAATAATTGAGGCGGTAATATAAGGTGTGACACCGAGCGCAAAAACCGAAATCGTGCGAAAGTTTCCGCCCGAAAACAAATCAAGCACACCGAGCAGCGTTCCCGCAACTTCACTCCAAACTTGTTCGAGCCGCGCTTTGTTGATGCCGGGCGCGGAAACGTGCGCTCCCAAACGATAAATTGCCAGCAGCCCGAGCGTAAAGAGAATTCTCTTTCGTAGTTCGGGAACCTTGAACATATTTTGAACGGCGGCAAAAAACTTTTCCATATAATTAGTTTTAGTTTTCGGTCTACTGAAAATAAAAATTCCGAAATCGAATACTACTTGATCCCTAAAGCCGAAAAACTAAAATCTCTAAGCGGTTGTCACGGCTTTTTCTTTTTTTATTTCCGTAATGCTGCCGCCGACTTTTTCGATTTTATCTTTGGCTGATTTGGTGAAACGATGAGCCGAGATTTTTAAGGCTTTCGATATTTCGCCGCTGCCTAAAATCACGAGGTCGTGTTTGGCTTTTTTGATCAAACCGCGTTTGTGCAAAATGTCCGGCGTGATTTCGTCGCCCGCGTTAAAACTTTCCTCTAATTTGGCGAGACTGATTTCCAGCCACTGTTTTTTAAAGATATTGGTAAATCCGCGTTTCGGCAGCCGACGCTGAAGCGGCATTTGTCCGCCTTCAAAACCTATTTTACTGCTGTATCCCGAACGCGATTTCTGCCCTTTGTGTCCGCGTCCGGCGGTTTTGCCAAGTCCCGACCCTGGTCCGCGTCCGACTCTTTTCTTTTTATGGGTCGAACCTGTCGCGGGTTTTAAGTTATTTAATGCTAATGCCATTTTTCTTTCCTCTGTAAATTTCCAACGATAAATTGTAAATGGTAAATGGTAAATTACTGTTTAATCAGATTACCATTTACCACTCAGCATTTGCCATTGACCGATTCCTATTCCACGATTCTCAAAAGATGCGGAACCTTTTCGACGATGCCGCGCATAGACGGATTGTTCGGTCGCGTAATCGTTTGATTGAGTTTGGTGATGCCCAAACTTTTTATCACCGCTTTCTGCTTTTTGGAATAACCGATCATACTTCGATAATACTGAATCTTGATCATTCCGCCGTTTTCTTGTTTTTCTTCTTGTTGTGCCATTTGTTTAATCATTTTTCATTTTTCATTTATCATTTAACGCGAATCTTTTTGACTAATGTTTAATGACAAATGTTAAATGATTATAAAAGTTCGCCGACTTGTTTACCTCGCAATCGTGCGACATCTAACGGGTCTTTCATTCTTGTCAAACCGTCAAAAGTTGCGCGAATCACGTTATGAGCATTGGTCGAACCCAAAATTTTTGTTCGCACGTTGTGAATGCCGAGAACCTGCAAAACAGCCCGCACCGCGCCGCCCGCGATTACGCCCGTTCCTTCCTTCGCCGGTTTCAATAAAACTTTTCCCGCGCCGTATTCACCGATCATTTGATGCGGCAGTGTGCCTTCAATCAGCGGAACCCGGATCAAATTATTTTTCGCCGACTCAATCGCTTTTTTGATTGCGTTCGGAACTTCTTTCGCCTTACCGGTTCCGAAACCGACGTGACCTTTTTCATCACCGACCACGACCAGCGCGGCAAATGACATATTTTTACCGCCTTTGACTACTTTGGTGACGCGGTTAATCGAAATCAACTGGTCTTTTAAATCTAAAGAATTAGGAGAAATTCGTTGTTTTTTCGTTTTCATTTGTTTATTCTGCTGCGCTCAGTTCGTTAGCATTTTCCGACTTGTCCGCCGTTTCGTTTTTGTTCAATCCGGCTTCCCGCGTCGCATCTAAAAGGGCTTTTACTCGACCGTGATAGACGTAGCCGCCACGGTCGAAAACGACTTGTGAAATACCAGCCGATTGAGCGCGTTCCGCAACTGCTTTGCCGATTGTCTGCGCGGCGGCGATAGTTCCGCCGCTAGTCCCTTTCAAATCTTTTTCAGTAGTCGAAGCTGCCGCTAATGTTCTGCCGCTGACATCATCAATGACTTGCGCGTAAATATGATTCAGACTGCGAAATACTGCCAAACGCGGACGTTCAGCCGTGCCGCTAACTTTTTTGCGGATGCGGGTATGAACTCCGCGACGTATATCTGCTCTCTTATTTTTCATTATCTTTCGTTCTAGTTCCCGTTCTTCTTGAACGCTTTCAAATTATATAAAATGTTATTTTTATACAATTTGAAAACCTTGGAAACTACTATCAAATTATTTACCTGTTTTGCCAGGTTTCAGTTTATACAATTTATCGGCATAACGAACGCCTTTGCCTTTATAAGCATCCGGTTTACGAAGCCGATTTAATTCAGCGGCGACTTGTCCGAGCATTTGCTTATCAATTCCGGTTAAGGTCAAGGTCAACTGATATTGGTTGATCGTGGTTTTCGCCGGAACTCTTTCGGCTTTCGCTTCAATGCCTTCCGGCAGAGCGTATTCAACCGGATGCGAGTAGCCGAGCGCGAAAAC
Organism: Pyrinomonadaceae bacterium; assembly: GCA_026785925.1. Lineage (GTDB taxonomy): Bacteria > Acidobacteriota > Blastocatellia > Pyrinomonadales > Pyrinomonadaceae. The sequence goes on along the minus strand of JAJAZE010000216.1, from coordinate 9,379 downwards.
TATTTTTTTGCCCTGCACGTCGGCTTTGTAGCCAACGCCGACCAAATCCATCTGTTTGGTGAAACCTTCGGTTACGCCGACGACAGCGTTGTTTGCCAAAGCCCGCGCCAAACCGTGCAATGCTGCCTTATCGTCATTTGCCCGTTCCGCCGTTAGCGTTCCGCCTTCCATTTTAAATTCAACGCCTTCAGGAATCGGAGTTTTCAAAGTTCCTTTCGGACCTTTAAATTCCAATTCATTACTGTTGATTGTTACGTTCACACCCGACGGCAACGTAATTGGTTTTTTTCCTACACGAGACATAATTCTTAAAGTGTAAAGGTGAAAGGCAAAAGGCGAAAGAATCTATTTTATCCTTTATCCTTTATCCTTTTAATTATCCTTTTAATATATTTCCGCCAAAATCTCACCGCCGACATTTTCTTTGCGGGCGTTTTTGCCGCTCATCAAACCTCTGGAAGTTGAAACGATGTTCACTCCGTAACCGCCGAGAACTCTTGGAATCTCGGCTGCACCGACGAAAACTCGCCGTCCCGGACGGGAAACTCTCGACAAATGCGTAATGGAAGAAGTTCCTTTGGCATCATAGCGCAGGAAAATACGAATTACATATTTCACGCCTTCGCCCTTGGTCATAAAATTATTTATATAACCTTCTTCTTTTAAAATTCGCGCGACTTCCATCTTCAATTTTGAACCTGGAACATCCACACGCGAGTGGTTGGCGGCGATTGCGTTGCGAATGCGCGTCAGCATATCTGCGATTGGGTCTGTCATTTCTTAATCTAACTCCGTTAATCTATCTTGGATTTTCGATTGCCGATTTTGGGTTGGCTGTAATCTAAACCCAAATCTAAAAATCTAAAATCAGGCTTACCAACTTGATTTAACTACGCCCGGAATTTGTCCCTGCAAAGCCAAATCTCTAAAAGCGGTGCGGGCGATTCCGAACTTGCGGTAAACTGCTCTGGCGCGTCCGGTCACGGCGCAACGATTGCGAACTCGAATCGGACTGGCGTTACGCGGCAGTTTTTGCAGTTTTATAACCGCTTCATCGACCTGCTCGATGCTCGAAATCGGGTTGTTGATAATTTTCTTCAGTTCCATCCGCCGCTCGGCATATTGCATGACCGTTTTTTTGCGTTGGTTATTTTTTACAATTTTACTTATCTTCGCCATATTTTAATTTACAAATTTCAAGGTTTCGATCCTTAAAAAATCTTTATTGAAAGCTGGGTTACTGTCTGAACGGCATTCCCATTGCTTTCAGAAGTGCGCGTGATTGCTCGTCTGTTTTCGCTGTCGTGATAATGGAAATGTTCATTCCGCGAGTTTTATCAACTTTATTAAAATCAATTTCCGGGAAAATCAATTGTTCACGAATTCCGAGCGTGTAGTTTCCGCGCCCGTCAAACGCTTTACCGGAGATACCGCGAAAGTCACGCACTCGCGGCAGAGCCACTGAAATTAGACGGTCGAGAAACTCATACATTCTTTCGCCGCGCAGCGTGACCATCGTGCCGATGTTCATCCCTTGCCGCAGTTTGAAGGACGCAATCGATTTTTTCGCTTTCGTCACGACGGGCTTTTGTCCGGTGATTACTCGAAGTTCTTCAACCGCCGTATCAAGAATTTTGGCGTTGCTAATCGCTTCACCGACTCCCATATTGACGACGATCTTTTCGATACGGGGAATTGCCATCGGATTTTTGATCTCGAATTCCTTAGCAATCGCCGGTGCAATTTCGTTTTGATATTTTTCTTTTAGTCTTGCCATTATATTATTTGTTCAGGTTTCGCCATTGCAGGCGTTTCCAAACCTCAAAACTAGCTTTTATTCCGCTTCGTTGTCGGAATTCTTCTTTGTATTTACTCTGCGTGCCGGTTCAGGAATTAATTCACCGCTCATTGCCACACGAACTTTCTTACCGTCACGAATTTCGTATTTAACGCGCGTCGGCTTTTTGGTTTTCGGGTCAACCAGCGCAATGTTTGAAATATCAATCCAGGACTCCAATTCAATAATCCCACCTTCGACATTCATTTGCGGAACTGCTTTGCGATGTTTTTTAGCGATTGCCGCGCCGGTCACTTTTACTTTTCCTTTGCGCGAATCAACCGCCATCACTTCGCCGGTAAATGGGTTTCGCTTGCCGTTATTGTCGAAACGAGCATATTCTTTGCCCGCTACAAAAACGACCGTATCGCCTTTTTTAATTCTCGAACGAATTGTTCCCTTCTTAACTTCTTTCATTTGTTTATCCTTTTAAGCATCGAAATAAAATTGCAAACGGTTTTCACCTTTGCCTTTTTACTTTTTGCTTTTTACCTTTTTAGATAACTTCCGGCGCGAGCGAAACGATTTTCATAAAATTCTTTTCGCGCAGTTCGCGGGCGACCGGACCGAAAACGCGCGTTCCGATTGGTGTATTATCGTCTTTAATCAGCACAGCGGCGTTTTCGTCAAAACGGATGTAAGTTCCGTCTTTGCGGCGCACTTCCTTGCGTGTCCGCACGATCACGGCGTTGTAGACTTTTCCCTTTTTCGCCGTTCCATCCGGCGCGGCTTCTTTAACGGTAACTTTTATTTTATCACCTAATCGAGCGATTTTACCGGTCGAACCGCCAATCGGCATAATCATTACTACTCTTTTCGCTCCCGAATTATCGGCAACCGTTAAAGAGGTTTGCATCTGAATCATAATCTTCTCCAGTTATCAGTTATCAGTCAACAGTTATCAGTTATCATAAAACAAAATTGATAACTGATAACTGAATAACTGATAACTGTTATTTGACTGCTTTCTGAACAATTTCTACCACGCGCCAGCGTTTTCTCGCCGATAACGGTCTGGTTTCAACGATCCGCACTTTATCGCCGATGACCGCGCCGATTTCATCGTGCGCCATAAAATTTTTGCGGCGTTTAATATACTTGCGATAAATCGGATGCTTTACTTGTCGTTCGACGCGCACCGTGACGGTTTTTGTCATTTTATCCGACCGCACGATACCGATTTTTTCCGCCCGCTTGCTGTGATGGGATTTATCAATCTCACCCGTTGAGTCGGGCGTGACAGCCGCGACAACTGCCGAAACTCCGTCGGCAACCGCTCCGGCAATACTGCCGACAACTGTCGAAACTGTGTCAAACACGCTGCCCACAATTGAACTTTCTTCTGCTTTGTTATCTCCAGTCGGCAATTCTTCAACCGCTGAATCCGTATTTTCAACAGACGCTGCTTCAACTCCAGTAGTGTCGTCAGAGACTGTTTCCTCTACAGTTTCGTTTTGGCTGACTTCCGCTGACGTTTCCTGAGCTTCTAAATCTTCTTTCTTCTTTCTTGGCATTTCTTTAATTTTTTAACTTTTTGTTTTTGCCCTTTTACCTTTGCCTTTCTGCGCCGGTTCTCGCTGCATAATCAATGTATTGACCCTTGCCAATGTTTTGCGCTCACGACGAATGTCACTGACCGAATCGCCGACACCCAAAGATTTCTTGAATTTCAAACGAAACAAAGATTCCTTTAAACTATCGCCTTGTTCTTTCAATTCGTCCGTCTCCATTGCATTGAGTTGTTCGAGTGTATCTTTTCTTTTCATCACTAAACAATGCCTCCTTCTAAGTCGGCGCGATTGACGAATTTTGTTTTGACCGGCAATTTTTGGGCGGCGAGTTTCATCGCCTCACGCGCCAATTCTTCCGGCACACCTTGAATTTCGTACAAAATCCTTCCGGGTTTGACAACCGCCACCCAATGATCCGGCGCACCCTTACCGCTTCCCATACGAGTTTCAGCCGGTTTTTTGGTGATCGGTTTATCGGGAAACATTCTGATCCAGATTTTCCCGCCGCGTTTGATGTGGCGCGTCATAGCGATACGAGCCGCTTCGATTTGACGGTCGGTAATCCAAGCCGCTTCTAAAGTTTTGAGTCCAAAATCACCAAAGTTCAACTTGTCGCCGCGTGAAGCTGTTCCGCGCATCCGACCCTTCATCACTCTTCGGTGCTTGACCTTTTTCGGCATTAACATAACTGTTCAACCTCTATCTGATAACGTCTTTAAAAATTTATTTAGTTTCTGCCGCCTCTACCGCCTTCGTTTCTGTCACGGCGGGGCGGACGACCGTCTCCGCGACGGGCATTTTTGTCAACTTTGACTTCTTTCATCGGGTCAGTGTTGGTCCCACGAGCCATCGAAGCATTCGGATCGAGAATTTCACCGCGATAAATCCAGCATTTGACACCGATGATTCCGAAAGTCGTTAACGCTTCGGCGAATCCGTAATCAACGTCGGCTCTCAGAGTATGCAGCGGCAGACGACCTTGCAAAGTCCATTCGGTGCGGGCGATTTCCGCGCCGTTAAGTCGTCCGGCAATCATTACTTTGATTCCTTCCGCACCGAAACGAATTGATTCTTCAATCGTCTTTTTCATAGCGCGTCGAAAAGCGATTCGTTTCTCTAACTGCTGCGCGATTTTTTCGGCTTGCAACTGCGCGTTGAGTTCCGGCTGACGAATTTCCTGAATCGAAATGATTACTTCGCGTCCGGTCTTCTTGGACAAATCTTCCTTTAGTTTTTCGATTTCCGAACCTTTGCGCCCAATGATAATGCCGGGACGCGCCGTGTAGATGATAATTTTCAAACGGTTGGCGGCGCGTTCAACGTCAATGTGCGAAACGCCTGCCCCCATAAAACGTCTTTTCAAATCACGTTTCAGATTAATATCTTCCGCCAGATATTCGGCAAATTCACGTTTTGCATACCAGTGCGAGTGCCAATCTTTGTTGTATCCGACCCGAAAGCCGTATGGATGAACTTTTTGTCCCATAAAAAATTTTACTGTAATTCCAGAATTTCGTTTTCTTTCTGCTGCGCTTCGTCGGCTTTCTTCGTCTCGTTTCTTTCCGCCGGAGTTTGCGAAACGACGTTCTTAGCATCGGACGCTTCGGCTTCAATTTTTGCGTCAGCTATCGCGGCTTCTGAATCTTTATTTTCCTGCGGTTCACTTGCTTCTGAAACAGCCGGATTATTATTTTCAGCTTTTGGCTCTTCGATTTTTGAGGTTTCAACAATCGCCGTTTTCGCTTCGACTGTTTCGTTTATTGCCAGGTTTTCCAATTCCGCCGATTTTATTTCACTTCCTTGGTCTGGAGCCGCAACTTTTTGAGTTGTTTCCGACTTTTCGGCGGCTTTCATTTTCGCCCCGCTATCGCCTTTTTCAGCCGAAGTCTGTTTCGACTTCTTAGCTGATCTCGTATCTACCGGCGGAGTATCGCTGGAAACCAAAATTGTGATATGACAATAATGACGCTGCTCGCGGAAAGCTCGACCTTGGGGTGCGGGGCGCATTCGACTGCGATTTTTATGCACACCCATATCCACAAAACAGGTCTTAACAAATAAATCGTCTGGGTCAATGGCGATATTTTGCTGTTCCGCCAAATAAGTTGCGTTGGCAATCGCCGAGCGTAAAGTCTTGGCAATCGGGTCAGCCGCACGTTTGTCGGTAAATTTTAAGATATTCAATGCCTGTGAAACATTTCGCCCGCGAATTAAATCAATCACGAGCCGTGCTTTGCGGGGCGAACCTTTCAGATGTCTTGTTTTTGCTATCGCTTCCATATCTCTAATCTCTCACTAGCCAACCGAAAGGCTGGCAGTTGCAGAAAACACTTTGGCAGGAAAGTTGAAACTGTTTTCTGCCGTTGCCGACTGCTTACTTTCTCTTTGCCGATTTTTCCGCCTTCGTTCCCGGATGTCCTTTAAATGTTCTGGTCGGGGAAAACTCTCCGAGTTTATGTCCGACCATATTTTCCGTGACATACACGGGAATATGTCGTTTGCCGTTGTGAACACCGAAAGTTAGTCCGACCATCTCAGGCGAAATCGTCGAACGGCGCGACCAAGTTTTAATCGCTTGCGGCTTATTTGCGCCTTCACTTATTTTTCTTAAAATTTTCTGAACGCTTAAATCTATAAACGGTCCTTTTTTTAATGAACGTGGCATAATCTTAAAGGCTAAAGGCTAAAGGCTGAAGGATAAATTTACTTCAACTGCCTTTTTATTCTTATTAACACTTACTAAATTTAACGGACACATTGACGAAGAACTTCATACAACTATTTTGTTTTAGCCTTTATCCTTTCGCCTTAATCCTTTATTTACTTCCTTCTTCTGTCGCGCACAATCATATTGCTTGTGCGTTTGTTGCGGCGTGTTTTGTAACCGCGCGTCGGTTGTCCCCAAGGCGTTACCGGATGGCGACCACCGGAAGTTTTACCTTCGCCGCCGCCGTGCGGATGGTCAACCGGATTCATCGCCACGCCGCGAACTTTCGGACGCAGACCCTTCCAGCGATTTCTTCCCGCTTTACCGAGCGAGACGTTTTCGTGTTCCTGATTACCGACTTGTCCGATGGTTGCCATACAGACGACCGGAACGCGGCGAACTTCCCCCGACGGCATTCTCAATTGCGCGTAATCGCCTTCTTTAGCAACGAGTTGGGCAAAAGCACCGGCTGAACGCGCCATTTGTGCGCCTTTTCCCGGTCGCATCTCGATATTATGAATCTGCGTTCCAAGCGGAATATTCGTAATCGGCAAAGCATTTCCCGGCAGAATATCGGCTTCCGCGCCGCTCATAATCGTTCCGCCAACTTTCAAACCGACCGGCGCGATGATGTAGCGTTTTTCGCCGTCAATATAAGTTATCAGAGCGATGTGCGCCGAACGATTGGGATCATACTCGATTTGCGAAACCTTTCCCGGAATACCTACCTTGTTACGCTTAAAATCAATGATCCGGTAATGACGTTTATGTCCGCCGCCGCGTCGCCGAACGGTAATTCGTCCGTCACTGTTGCGCCCGGAGATTCGCGTTTTCGGCTCCAGCAAAGATTTTTCCGGCTTTGCATTCGGAGTCAGTTCATCGCGCGTCAGATACGTTTGGTATCTTCGCGCCGGTGATGTCGGTTTTAGTCTCTTAATTCCCATAACCTTTCAGTTATCAGTTATCAGTTATCAGTTTTTTGTTGACTGTTCGCTGTTGACTGTTGACTGATTAAATTGCTTCTGCGTAATCAATATGCGGCTCACCTTTTTTCAAAGTAATGTAAGCCTTTTTCCACGATGCACGACGACCTTGGTAGCGTCCGCGTTTTTTCATTTTGCCTTCGTATTGAACGGTGCGAACTCTCGCTACTTTTACGCTGAAAATTTCTTCGACCGCTTTTCTGATAGCAATTTTTCCGGCTTTTGTATTTACCCGAAAGGTCAGAATCTGACCGATATTTTCATCTTCGCTGCTGGCTTCTTTTAAAAGCACTGATTTTTCCGTGACGACGGGCGATTTTAGAACGTCCCAAACACTAAGTTCTGCTGCTGTCATTATTCAGATTCCTCCTCGGCGGTTTTCTTCTCTCTCTGCGGGTCGAGCAAGTGATTTATTTCGTCGAGCGCAGATTTAGAAATAAGCAATTTTTCGTGATAAATAATATCGTAAATATTTAATCCGTAGCCGTTCGTCACTTTCGTTTTCTGCACATTGCGCGAAGCCAAAATCAAATTCGCGTTATCGAGCGAATCAACAATCAATGTCTTGACCTGTTTCTTCTTATCATTGAAGCCGAGTTCAGACATCACTCCGAGAAAATCTTTAGTGCGCGGGTTGGTAAAGCCGAAGTCTTCAATGACGATCAAATTTCCTTCACGCAGACGTTCCGATAAAGCCGAGCGAAGCGCACCGCGCCGCATTTTTTTCGGCATCTTATACGACCAATCGCGCGGCTGCGGACCGTGAACATTACCGCCGCCTTTCCATAAAGGTGAGCGAATTGACGCGATTCGGGCGCGTCCGGTTCCTTTCTGTTTCCACAGCTTTCGACCCGAACCCGAAACATTGCCGCGCGTTTTCGTCGCGGAAGTTCCCTGTCGGCGATTTGCCAGATAATTTCTGACGGCTGCGTGAATCAATGATTCGTTCAGCTCGACACCAAATACGCCATCGGATAGTTCGACATCGCCGACTTCTATATTCTTTAAATTACGAACCTTTGCGGTAGGCATAATTTCACTCCATTCGAGTGTTAAGTGCTAATTGCTAAGTGTTAAGTGCTTGATTTACACTTTCCATTTACCATTTACCACTAATAATTATCTTCTTTTCTTAACGACCAATAAACCACCCGTCGGTCCTGGAACTGCACCGCGAACCATTATAATGTTGTTTTCGACATCAACTCGCGCTACGCTCAAACCTTGCACCGTCACTCGTTCATTTCCCATATGTCCCGACGAACGAGTTCCTTTAATAACCCGCGACGGATAAGCCGATTGACCGATTGATCCCGGTTCACGGATATTCATCGAACCGTGCGACATCGGACCGCGACTAAAGTTGTGACGCTTGATAGTTCCCGCGAATCCGCGTCCTTTTGATGTTCCGATCACATCAATTTTATCTCCGTCAGCGAACACATCAGCTCTAATCTGATCTCCGACGTTTTCTTCAGGGGCATCTACCAAACGAATTTCTTTCAAAATGCGAGTTGCCGGAATTCCGCCGCCTGTTTTCTCAAAATGTCCGCGCATCGGCTTAGTGACGTTTTTAAACTTAATCGGTTTATCTTCCACTAATCCGAGTTGAACCGCATTATAACCGTCTTTGCCGCTTGCCGTCTTTGTTTGAACAACTACGCAAGGTCCTGCTTTAATAACAGTCACGGGTGTTACCGTGCCGTCTTCAGCAAAAAGCTGCGTCATTCCCATTTTTCTACCGATGATTCCGCTAATCATAACTTTAGGTCTTTGGTCTCTGGTCTTTGGTCTTTGGTCTTTGGTCTCACTCTTTAATTCGAGCAAAACTAAAAACTAAAAACTAAAAACTAAAAACATAAATTCTAATTTTTGCCAAATGCCTTAATTTCAACATCAACACCGGCAGGTAAATCCAATTTCATCAAAGCATCAACCGTCTCCGCCGTCGGGTCGAGAATGTCCATCAAACGCTTGTGCGTTCTAATTTCAAATTGTTCACGCGATTTTTTGTCAACGTGCGGCGAACGCAGAACCGTCCATTTATTTTTGACGGTCGGAAGTGGAATCGGTCCCGCAATAGTTGCGCCGGTTCGTTTTGCCGTCTCGACAATCTCAATTGTAGATTGGTCTAAAACGCGATGGTCGTAAGCCTTCAACTTGATGCGAATTTTTTCGTTTAGCATTTTTTAATCCTTATTCAACAATTTCAGAAACGGTTCCCGCTCCGACGGTGCGCCCGCCTTCTCTGATCGCAAAGCGCAGTCCTTTCTCCATCGCTATCGGGGCGATCAACTCGATCTCCATCTGGATGTTATCCCCCGGCATCACCATCTCGACT
>JAJAZE010000215.1 GCA_026785925.1 Pyrinomonadaceae bacterium | reverse complement strand
GGCGACGTTTAGCGGATTGACGGCGGCGCAGGCAAACGGCACGTGGACATTGACTTTTACTGATAATGCCGGTGGTGACCTCGGAACGGTAACGGCGGCTAATTTAGAGATTCTGCCCACCGGCGGCGGCGGCAATTTTATTACCGTTATTTCGGGCGCAACCGGCAGCGGTAACGGCAACGTCGGATACAGTGTCGCCGCCAATGCCGGAGCCAATTCGCGCACCGGCACGATCACCGTCGCCGGACAAGTTCACACCGTTTCGCAAGCCGGAACAACGACGACCATCGCCCGTCGCGCCTTCGATTTCGACGGCGACGGCAAAGCCGATGTTTCGGTGTTCCGACCGTCGAGCGGCATCTGGTATCTGCTCCAGTCACAGAACGGATTTACCGGCGTGAACTTCGGTCTCACGGGTGATTTGATTACGCCCGCCGATTACGACGGCGACGGGAAAACCGATGTCGCGGTGTTCCGCAACGGCATTTGGTATCTGAATCGTTCGCAGCTCGGCTTCACCGGCATCGCGTTCGGTTCGCCCGGTGATATTCCGATGCCCGCCGATTACGACGGCGACGGCAAAGCCGATGTCGCCGTCTACCGACCGTCAAGCGGCATTTGGTATATTCTGCGAAGTCAGCTCGGATTCACCGGCGTGCAGTTCGGCACCGGCGGCGACCAGCCCGTCGCGGCTGATTACGACGGCGACGGGAAAGCCGATGTTGCGGTCTATCGTCCGTCGAGCGGCATTTGGTATCTGCTGCGAAGTCAGCTCGGATTCACCGGCGTGCAGTTTGGCGCGAGCGGCGATCTGCCGGTTCCCGCCGATTATGACGGCGACAATAAAGCGGATGTCGCGGTTTTCCGACCGTCAGCGGGAACGTGGTATCTGAACCGCAGTCAGCTCGGATTCACCGGCATCGGGTTTGGCTCAACCGGCGACCGACCGGCGGCGGCGGATTATGACGGCGACGGCAAAACCGATGTCGCCGTCTTCCGACCGTCAACCGGAACGTGGTATCTACTGCGCTCGACGGCGGGCTTTACCGGAGTCGCGTTCGGCTCGACCGGCGATCAACCGGTTCCGGCGGCGTTCGTTCCATAATTGGTTGATGGAGTTTTAAAAATAAAAGTCGCCGGTTTTGGCAAACCGGCGACTTTTATTTTTTATAGCGAGTTCCAAATAAGTGCTGCTCCTATAACAATTTTCAATTGCAGGTGACTAAAAATCTGCGCTGCGGTGAAAGCCGGGAGCGCGGATTTCATCCGCTCCGGGCGGTGCGTTTCGCACTCGCGCCGGCTAACGCTTCGGTTGGCGTAAATTGAAAATAGAAGCGCGGGTGGTCGTCCGTCTTCGCCGCTCGCGCTCCCGTTCGGACGACGGACGCTTCCGTCCGCGCTCGAATCGCCGCCGTTTTTTGATTGCTTATCCCGAACCGTGGTTTTAATGAGTTTTTTACCATCAATTCCGCTTAAATTATTTTCGCTTTTCACGCATTTCCGATTTTGAGGAAAATCATTCGTTGTATTTCGTTTTTTCCATCTCCAACTCGATTAAAAGATTTTTGTCGGATGCCTTCAAAGCATTCATTTCATCGAGTTTTTGAATCAAGACAAGGGCTTTGCCGATAAATTCGACGGCTTTGGCTTTTTCTCCTTTTTGGGCAAAAGACTTAGCGGTCGAACGATAAACATTGGCTAATTCAGCTTGATATGACGTAACGGTTTTGTCGGTTTCGACGACCTTTTCCATATTTTCCCGTGCAATTTGCAAATGCTGTAAAGCGTCGTCGGTTTTGCCGAGCATCAAATTCGATTCGGCAATTTCGTTCTCAACGACGGCAACTTCCCGCATATAATCGTTGACGTTCGGCGAAGTTTTGTTGAGTTTGGCTAATGGCTCTAACGCTTTTGCAGCAAATTCGACGGCGCGTTGCGGTTGATTTGAAAGCCGATAGCCTTGCGCGATAAAGTAATTACTGTTTGCCAGATCATACAGCGCGAACGATTCGTCGGGTTCTTTTTCCAATGCTTTGATATTAAAATCAAGCGTTTTCGTGCAGGCTTCAACGATCTTTTGCCCGTCTTTTTGGTCAACGAAAATTTCGCATTTCAGAGAATCATTGAGCCAGGCAGTTCGCTTCAGCGAATAATCATCGGGTTTTTGTTTGATAAGTTCGTCGGTCAGCGCGGCTGATTCTTCGAGACTTTTGATTGCGCCGTCGTAATCTCCGAGATTCGATTTTAACTGACTATACGCCCGTAAAACTCTCGGATAAGCCTTGCGCGTGGGAAAATGTTCGGGATGTTTTGCCGTTGTTTCCTTGAGAATTTGCGCGGCTTCATCGAGTAATTTCGCGGCTTTTTCGTTTTGGACATTGTTGATGGCGATGCCCGCATAATCAGTCAACAGAACCGCCAAACGATTTTGATAATCGGGCGAATCGGGCGTTTCAGCGACGAGTTCGCGGCGCAGTTTGATGGCTTTTTCAAAAAATTCGCCTGCCAAACTCGTGTCAACATTCCACTGCAAGGTTTGCGCCGTTACCTGATAATTTTTCGATAATGCTTCCTTGTTTTTCGGGTCTTGCGAATTCGCTTTAAAAACCGATTCGCGCAGTTTTTGCGCTTTTTGATAACTGTCGAGTCCGGCTCGCAAATCGCCTAAATTAGTAATATTGACCGCGCCCTGCACTTCGCCGATTTTTTCATACGCCGTCGCTAATTCGATCTGCAAATCCGTGTCGCCTTCGGCTTCCTGCGACAAATTATCGAGATATTCGAGCGCGGTTTTGAGGATGATTTGACGCGCTTTGAGCGAACCTTCGAGGTTTTCGATTTCGGGAAAAACATCGAACAAATAAGAATTGGCGAGTTTTCGCACATCGCCGAAACGCTTTTCGGCTTTGACTCTTTCCGTCTGCGCGATTCGCGCCTGCCACAGCGTCGCCGCGATGCCGCCGATGATTGCCAGCAAAACCAGAACTCCGGCGATGACGCTGAATTGGTTGCGTTTGAAAAATTTTTCGGCGCGGTATGAAAACGTATTCGGACGCGCCGCGACGGGCAAACCACGCTGATGCCGGTGAATGTCTTCGGCGAGATTTTCGGCGGACGAATAGCGGCGTTCGGGTTCTTTTCGCAACGCCTTCAAAACTATATTGTCCAGATCGCCGCGCAGACTGTTTGAACTTAATTTGAAGACATTCGGCAGTGTGCGGCGCGTTTGATTCGATTCGGTGGCAGCGTCGGCTTTGACGATTTTCGCTTCAAAAACTTTTTCGGGCTGCAAAAGGGTTTCCGCTTCGCTGTGGGCTTTGAAGTTTTTGGAATCCGTCGCTATCATCGCCGACGGCGGCGGCGGTTCGTTTTCGAGAACGGCTTGGTAGATTTCCTTTAAATTCGATTCTTTTGCTTCAAACGGGCGATGACCGCTCAAAAGTTCGTAAAGAATTACGCCGAGACTGTAAATGTCGGTCGCCGTCGTGACGCTTTTGTTTTGCAGTTGTTCAGGCGAAGCATAGCTCGGAGTCATCGCGCCGAGTTTGGTCACGGTCGCCGAATTGATTTGCTCGAATTCGGCGGAGAGAATTTTCGAGATGCCGAAATCGAGCAGCTTCGGGTTGCCGTCGCCGCCCACGAGAATGTTCGACGGCTTCAAATCGCGGTGAACGATTAAATTGCGGTGCGCGAAATTAACGGTCGAGCAAACCTTGCGAAACAAATCGAGCCGCTGATTCAAATCCAGTTTTTGTAAATTGCAGTGTTCGTCAATCGGCAAACCTTCGACGTATTCCATCGCCAGAAACGGAATTTTATCGCCGGTCGTTCCCGCATCTAAAAGCCGCGCGATGTTCGGATGTTCCAAACTGGCGAGAATTTCGCGTTCCTGCTGAAATCTTCGGCGCAAAGCGGACGTATTCATCTCGCGTTTGAGCAGTTTGAGCGCGACTTTTTGTTTGAATTTTCCGTCGGTTCTTTCCGCCAGATAAACCGCGCCCATTCCGCCCTGCCCCAATTCGCGGACGATTTTATAGACACCGATGGTTTGCCCGACCAGAACGCTGGTTTCGTCTTCATCGAAAAAATCTTTAGAAAATTCGACCGCCGACAAGTGCATCAAATCTTCGGCGGCGGTTTCAAACGCCAGCAAAGATTCGACTTCGGCGCGAACATCGGGCGTGATGTCCGCTTTCTCCAAAAAACCGCGCCGTTCGGACACGTCGAGATTAAGTGCTTCCATCAAAACATCTTTGATATTTTTCCAATTTTCCGCCTTCATATTGTTTTCCATACCGACTGTTGAGGTATGCGAATTTTTTGTGAGAAGACAGCCAAAATAATTGCCGGATAAATTTATTGGTTGAGTTCGCGGTAGAGCCAGAGCCGCGCCGCCTGCCATTCGCGCCCGACGGTGCGTTCGGAGATGTCGAGAGCTTCGGCGATTTCCTGATTATTTAAGCCGCCGAAAAATTTCATCTCGACGAGTTTTGCCTGCTGCGCGTCGAATTCTTCGAGCCGTTCGAGGGCTTCGTTCAAAACGACAATCGAATCGGCGCGTTCCTCAATCGGAACCTGCACGTCGTCAAGGGAAAAATGAATCGGACGGCTGCCGCGCTTTGCCGCCGCGTGCAGACGGGCGTGGTCAACCAGAATCTGCCGCATCATTCGCGACGCAAAACCGTAGAAATGACTGCGGTTTTTCCAGTCAATGCCGCTTTGTTCGCTCAATTTCATAAACGCTTCGTGAACCAGAGCCGTCGGCTGAAGAGTGTGATTGGCGCGTTCTTTCGACATCAAAAATCGGGCTTGCCTTTTCAATTCGTCGTAGACGAACGGCAAAAGATGTTCTTTCGCCGTTTCGTCGCCGTTGTTCCAATCCTGCAAAATCTGGGTGATTTCCGAAGTTTGCGTCTCGCTCATATAAACTTTGATTCGGGTTTTGCCGCACATTATAGCTTATTTTTCGGTGAAATGAAATTTGCTAAAAAATTTTGTCCGTGTTTCAATGCTTTTTACGCATATACCAATGACCGAATAGCTCCTTAATCGAGTCTTCACTCGATAACCGGATTATTAAGCAGTAGGTTTCTTTTAATTGAAAACTACCGTCGAAGTTATATGAAAACTTCAACCAATCAATACCAGCGTTCAATTGTATAGATAAATTTCAGGAGAAACAGCGATGCCAGACAAAAAAATTTTAACCAAACAGACTCTTTTACGTTTTTTCACTTTTCTTATCGTTTCAACCACGTTTTTCGGCTGTGGTAATTCCAAAAACGAAACCGTCAAAAGCGAAAATGTGCCGAGCGAATCATCTTCTTTAGCTAAACCGACCATCGAAAATAATGAATTTGAAGGCGACGTAAAAGAACGCGATGATTGGTTTATCCGGCAGAGAAAATATCCGTTTGACGAACTGCCGGAAAATGCCCGGCGCAATGCGTGGCTTTCCCGTCCGGCGGATGCTCAACGGGGCGGGCTGGATATGGCGGATTGGCAAACTGTCGGACCAAGCCCGACGACGGCGTTTTTCCCGAATAATTGGGGTGTCACCAGCGGAAGAATCAACGCCGTTGCCGTTTCGCCGTCCGATTCGCAGCTCGTTTTAATCGGCGCGGCAACCGGCGGCATCTGGCGTTCCGCCAACGGCGGCAACACTTTTACGCCGGTTTCGGATAATCACGTAGATTTGTCGGTCGGCTCAATTGCTTTTGCACCGAATAATCCGGCGATTGTCTATGCCGGAATGGGCGATAAAGGCGGTGATTATTTCGGCACCGGAGTTCTTAAATCAACCAACGGCGGTCAAACCTGGTCGCAGATTAACAACACCACGCTTCCCGCCGTTGGAAAAATTAACAAAATTCAGGTTGATCCGGCTAATCCCAATCGCGTGTATGTCGCCCAAGGAACGGTCAGAATAAATAATACGACTAATAATGCAAGCGGCTTCTGGGTTTCCAACGACGGCGGCGTGAACTGGCAGCAAACCTTATCCGGTGTCGCCACCGATTTGGTCATTCATCCGACTCAAACGAATACGATCTATGCGGGGTTTTCATTCGTATTCAACGGACAGCAATTCGTGCCGGGCGGAGTATTTAAGTCAACGAACGGCGGTCAAAACTGGACCCAAGTCTACGCGGCGGTAAGCGGAACCAACACTATTAAAGTCGCGGTTACGCCGGCTGACCCGCAATACGTTTATATGTTGATGGGATTTAGAGCCAACAACGCTCAAGATGCCAGACTTGAAGTTAGTGTGGATGCGGGCGCAAGCTGGATTTTGCGTAACAATACGTTTGATAAGCAGCAGATACCTTACAACTGTTACCTGTTCGCCCATCCGACCAATTCCGATGTCGTCATCGTCGGAACCAGAGATACCTGGGCGAGTAACGATGCGGGAGCCAGTTATTTTAATATCACCAACAATTTCAATCTGAACGGCGACTATAATCCGCCGGCATTCGGAGCGCAATCGCATCCCGACCAGCATCACTTTTATATTTCGCCCTCGAATCCCAGTATTATTTATCTTGCCAATGACGGCGGACTTTCGCGTTCAACTAACAACGGCGCGTCATTTCAATCGCTGAACGCCACACTTTCACTGACAATGTTCACGAGCATTGATTTGCATCCGACCAATGCCGCTATTTCTTACGGCGGCACGCAGGATAACGGCTCGCAAAAACGCACCGGAAATTTGAGCTGGCAGGAATTTTCAGCCGGCGACGGCGGACAAACCGTCATTGATGTTCTCGACCCGAGCATTGTTTTTTCAACTTACATACAACATTCGATTACCCGTTTTACCGGTAATGGCAGCGGTAACGGTCAAGTGGTCGGCAGTGCCGCCACTTTCGGCAATGACCGCATTGCCTTTTATCCGCCGCTTGACGGAAATGGAATCAACTCGAATTTGTATTTCGGAACCTACCGTTTATGGGTCAGCACCAACCGGGGCAACACTTGGACGGCTCCGGGCGGAACAACCGATTTGACCAACGGCGGTAACGCTACTCTAAGTGCAATCGGAGTCGGAAGATCGAATATCAACACAATTTACACGGGTTCGACGGACGGCAGATTATCGGTCAGCACCGACGGCGGCGTGAGTTGGATAAACCGTTCAGCCGGATTGCCGAATAGATTTATCAAGTCGGTCGCCGTCAATCCGAATGATGCGAATGTCGCCTACGTGACGGTTTCGGGATTCGACAGCGGACACGTTTTCAAAACCACGAATGCCGGAGCCGGTTGGACGGATGTCAGCGGCAATCTTCCGAATATCCCGACCAACACTTTGTTGATTGACGCGAATACTCCGACGATTCTCTACGTCGGGACGGACGTGGGAGTTTTCCGTTCGGAAACTGACGGAAACACCTGGGAAACATTTAATACGGGAATGCCGCCGGTCATCATCAGCGAACTCGATATGCAGACCGGCGGACTGATCCAAGCCGCCACATATGGACGCGGAGCTTATCAAATGACCGTCGCCCAAGCCTGCGTTTATACGATCAATCCGGCGACCCAAAATGTCGGCGCAACCGCCGGAAGCGGCAGTTTTACGATGACGACCGCGCCGGGCTGTCAATGGCAGGCGGCGAGCAATGCCGCTTGGCTGACAACCGGCAGCAGCGGCAGCGGCAGCGGCGCGATCAACTTCAATTACGCGGCAAATCCGTCGGCGCAATCGCGCACCGGACAAATAACCGTCGGCGGACGGACATTCACTCTGACGCAGGCGGGAGAATCGCCGACCTGCACCTATTCGATCAGTCCGACGAGTCAAAACTTTACTCCGGGCGGCGGCACGGGAAGTTTTTCCGTCACTGCTCCGGGCGGCTGCGCCTGGACGACGACGGCGACTTCTTCGCTATTGGAACGGTTGAGCGAAAACTATCAATCGAAATTCTCGATTCTTAATTCCGATACTTTTTCAAACAGCCCGACCGCCGCTTTTCCGGCTAACGCAGGAACTTTGGGCGCGATTCCCGACAGCACGAGCAATACTCCGCAAGTTCCGGGCGCACCGCGGGACATCACATTTACCGTTTCGGGAATCGCGGGAAATGTTTCTAATGTTGAAGTCAGTATGACCGGAACGCATAGCTGGGTCGGCGATGTCGAGGCGACTTTGATTGCGCCGAACGGAGCAGTTCACCGATTATTCGGCTACACCGGAGCGACCACGGCGGCAAGTTTCGGGGACGGTTCCGATTTCGGCGGAGCATACGTCTTCAAAGATACGGCAGCTCCGCCTTCCGGCGGCTGGTGGCAGGAGGCGACTGCCCGAACCGATGCTCAACCGCTGACGGCGGGAGATTACCGGACGACCAACTCCGGCGGTGCGGGAGCGGTCAATCCGATGCCGGCAACCCAAATGAACGCGGCATTTTCGGGCGTGTCAAATGCTAACGGCGTTTGGACGTTGAGAGTAACGGACGGCGCGGCGCAGGATGTCGGCTCAATAACGGCGGCGAATCTAACCATCACAGGAGCCGGACAACCCGGCGGCTGGCTGGCGGTGACATCGGGAAACAGCGGCAGCGGAAATGGAACTGTCAATTATTCGGTCGCCGCATTCAGCGGACAACCGAGAACCGGGACGATAACTTTATCGGCGAACGGTCAGACGCAAGCCACGCATACGGTCAATCAGTCGGCGAATACCAGAAGAACTTTGTTCGACTTTGACGGCGACGGCAAATCAGATGTTTCCGTGTTTCGCCCGACGAGCGGCATCTGGTATTTGCTGCAATCGCAGAGCGGATTTACCGGCGTGAACTTCGGTATCCCAAGCGATTTAATCGCGCCCGCCGATTACGACGGCGACGGGAAAACCGATGTCGCCGTTTATCGCAACGGCACTTGGTATTTGCAGCGCAGCCAACTCGGATTCACCGGCATCGCATTCGGTTCTCCGGGCGACATTCCGATGCCCGCCGATTACGACGGCGACGGCAAATCAGATGTCGCGGTGTTCCGACCTTCAACCGGCATTTGGTATATTCTGCAATCTAACGCAGGATTCACCGGCGTGCAGTTCGGCACCGGCGGCGACCAGCCCGTCGCGGCTGATTATGACGGTGACGGCAAATCAGATGTCGCGGTGTTCCGACCTTCAACCGGCATTTGGTATCTGCTGCGCTCGCAACTCGGATTCACCGGCGTGCAGTTCGGCGCAAACGGTGATTTGCCGACTCCCGCCGATTACGACGGCGACGGGAAAGCGGATGTGGCAGTGTTCCGACCGTCAACCGGAACGTGGTATCTGAACCGCAGTCAACTCGGATTCACCGGAATCGGTTTTGGCTCGACCGGCGACCGACCGGCGGCGGCGGACTACGACGGCGACGGCAAATCAGATGTCGCGGTGTTCCGACCTTCAACCGGAACCTGGTATCTGCTGCAATCAACGGCGGGCTTTACCGGAGTCGCGTTCGGCTCGACCGGCGATCAACCGGTTCCGGCGGCTTTCGTGCCTTAATTTATCAATAAATGCCGAATGAGAAAACCGCCGATTAACGACAATCAGCGGTTTTCTCGTTCGGCAGACAAATAATGTTTCTAAGAATTTTGGCTGTCTTTAGCAAGGTTTTACGCATATACAACTGAGACCATAAATCAAAAGTATTTTTATTTTACGGAGGAAAATTATGCGAACAATGACAAAACTTTTCGGAAACATTTTAACGATTGCCGTCCTTATTTTAATGGTTGCGGCAATGAATACATCGGCAGCGACATTTACGGTTACAATCACGAACGACAGCGG
>JAJAZE010000214.1 GCA_026785925.1 Pyrinomonadaceae bacterium | reverse complement strand
ATTTCCTTTTCGCTCGCGCCGTCGAAAACCGGCGTGGCGAAATGCAGTCCGAGAACCCGCGCCGCCCAACCCAAATGCGTTTCAAGAATCTGCCCGACGTTCATCCGCGACGGCACACCGAGCGGATTTAAAACGATGTCCACCGGCGTTCCGTCCGGCAGATACGGCATATCTTCTTCCGGCAAAATGCGGGCGATCACGCCTTTGTTGCCGTGTCGTCCAGCCATTTTGTCGCCGACCGAAAGTTTGCGCTTCATCGCCACGAAAACTTTCACCATTTTGATTACACCCGGCGGAAGTTCGTCACCTTGTTTCAATTTGGTGATTTTTTCCTCGTAGATGTCGCTCAAAATGTTGATTTGCCGTGCCGTGCGCTGTTCGTATTCTTTGATTTCTCCGAGAACATCAATCGTTCCCGCCGAAATTTCCGCTTTGCGAAGAAGTTTGACATCAACGCCCGCAAGCATTTCGCGCGATAAAGTTTCGCCTTTCTTAACCAGAATACCGTCGTCGTTCGACAAATCTTTGGTCAACTTACGACCGTCGAAAAGCTCGTAAATTCGCTCGTCGCGCTGCTCGCTCAAGATACGAATTTCGTCTTCCAAATCACGCCGCAAATCTTCTTCTTCCAAAGATTCGATGTCGAGCGAACGCTCGTCTTTCTCCTGACCTTTGCGCGTAAAAACCTGCACGTCAACGACCGTGCCATCAATTCCCGGCGGACAAGTCAGCGAAGCGTCTTTCACATCGCCGGCTTTTTCGCCGAAAATTGCCCGCAAAAGTTTTTCTTCCGCCGTCAACTGAGTTTCGCCTTTCGGTGTCACTTTGCCGACGAGAATCGAGCCGGGTTTGACCTGCGCTCCAATGCGGATAATGCCGGATTCATCCAAATCACGCAGCATATTTTCGCCGATATTCGGAATATCGCGCGTTACTTCCTCAGGTCCGAGCTTTGTGTCGCGGGCTTCGATTTCCAACTCTTCGATGTGAATCGAAGTGTAATAATCTTCTTTCACTAACCTTTCCGAAACCAAAATCGCATCTTCAAAGTTGTAACCGCGCCACGACATAAACGCCACGAGAACATTTCTTCCCAAAGCAAGTTCGCCCCGGTCAGTGCAAGGTCCGTCGGCGATCACCTGACCTTTTTTGACGCTTTCGCCGACCTGCACAATCGCTCTCTGGTTGATGCAGGTATTTTGATTCGACCGCGTAAATTTGACGAGGGAATAAATATCCGCCGTTACTTCACGCGAAATCGTGCCGTCAACCTGATGGTCGGCTTTGACAATGATGCGTTCCGAATCAACATAATCAACCACGCCGTCGCGTTTGGCAATGACGACCGCGCCCGAATCACGCGCTGCAATCGCTTCCATTCCGGTTCCGACATACGGCGATTCAGCCCGCAATAAAGGAACCGATTGACGCTGCATATTTGAACCCATTAAAGCGCGGTTCGCGTCGTCGTTTTCGAGAAACGGCACTAAAGACGCGGCGACCGAAACAAGCTGTTTCGGCGAAACATCCATATACTGAATTTCGTCGCGGTCAGCCGTGATAAATTCGCCTTTCTGCCTGGCTGCGTTGCGTTCGTTAAGGATATTACCCTTTTCGTCAATCTCGATATTCGCTTGCCCGATAACGTATTTATCTTCTTCCCAAGCCGTCAGATAAAACGGAAACGGCTCGAATTCGGCAATGCGGTCGCCTTTTTTGAGTTTCTTATTTGCCGCTTCGATGTCCTCGGTCGGAATATGGATATTTGGCTTCAAACCGGTGTCGCCGCCGTTAATAACTTTGGCATATTCGACGACCCGACCGTCTTCAACTTTGCGATACGGCGATTCGATAAATCCGAATTCGTTGATTCGGGCAAAACACGAAAGACTCGAAATCAAACCGATATTCGGACCTTCCGGCGTTTCAATAGGACAAATCCGACCGTAATGCGTCGGGTGAACGTCGCGGACTTCAAAGCCGGCGCGTTCACGCGACAAACCGCCCGGTCCAAGTGCCGACAAACGCCGTTTGTGCGTGATTTCCGACAGCGGATTCGTTTGATCCATAAACTGCGACAACTGCGACGAACCGAAAAATTCGCGGACGGCGGCAGTTACCGGTTTGGCGTTGACCAAATCGCGCGGCATCGTCGTGAACATATCCTGCTGAATGGACATTTTTTCTTTGATAGCGCGTTCCATTCTTTCGAGACCGATGCGAAATTGATTTTCCAGCAGTTCGCCGACGGCGCGGACGCGGCGATTTCCCAAATGGTCAATGTCGTCCTGCCCGTAATGTTCGCTATCCTTCTTCATTCGCAGAAGATAGTTGACGACTTCGTAAAAATCCGGTGCTTTCAAAAGCGAATTGTTCAAGTCTTCGCGCTCCGGTCTGCCCATTTTGATATTGAACTTGAGTCGCCCGACACGCGATAAATCAAAACGCCGCGCGTCAAAAAACATTCCTTCGAGCAGACGATAAGCCGTCGGCACGGTCGGCGGATCGCCCGGACGCATTTTGCGGTAAATTTCCAAAAGCGCGTCAACCGGCTTGGCAATCGCGTCTTTCTTCAAGGTTTGCAGAATAACGCTGCCGATAGTGTCATTTTCAGGAAAGAAGACCGAGAAACTTTCCACGCCTTCTTCGACGACTTGCTGCAACTTGGCGGCGGTCAATTCGCTGTTGGCTTCGAGGATAACTTCGCCCGTTTCAGTATTTACGATGTCGTCTAACGCAATCGCGCCTTCAAAATCGGCTGCCGATACTTCGACTTTTTCGATGCCGAGTTTGCGTAATTCTTTCAAAGCCGAAGCCGTGATTTTTTTACCGACACCGAGAACGACTTCCTTCTTATCTGAAATGTCCTGCTCCGACCGCATTCCTTTCAAATGAGTTTCACCCTCGCCTTTTACTTTGACGTAGATTTTACCTTTCTCGACGACCACTTCATCGGTCGTATAAAAACGCTTCAGAATGTCGGCGTTGGTAAATTCAGCGTTTTTAACCACTTCTTCTAAAATGTTGTCCGAAACGGTTTTCATATCAATCTGCGGACTGAGCCATAAACCCAAAGCCCGCAAAAAGATGGTCGCCAAGATTTTGCGCTTACCGAGTCGGGCGTGCAAAATTCCTTTCTGATCAAATTCAAACTCGACCCACGAGCCGCGATACGGAATAATTTTCGCCAAATAAGCGTCGCGGTCGCCTTTAAAAAACACGCCCGGACTTCTATGCAGCTGCGAAACAATCACGCGCTCCGTGCCGTTGATAATGAAAGTTCCGTTGTCGGTCATCAGCGGAATCTCGCCGAAGAAGACATCTTCTTCCTTGATGTCGCGGATCGTCGAGACATTCGTTTCCGGGTCTTTGTCATAAACGGTCAGACGAATCCGAACTTTGAGCGGAACGCTGTAAGACGTGCCGCGCTCCTGACATTCCTGCTGGTCGTGTTTGTGTTTCAAGCCGACCGGCTCACCGCAATTCGGGCAAAGTTTCGGGCGCACGGCGTTGAAAGTTCCGCAGTTGTTACAGAGAACTTCCGCCGGATTAAACGGGTCAACTTTAATTTTCGCGCCACATTCTTTACAATTGGCGCGAAGATGTTCCAAACCTTCGAGGTTTCCGCACTTGCACTGCCAATTGCCGATTTGATATTCGACAAATTCGAGCGTCGCCGTTTCGCGGAAATCGGAAACCGGAAAAATTGATTGAAAAACCGTTTGCAGTCCGACCATATCGCGCTCTTCGGGAATCAAATCCATCTGCAAAAAACGGCTGTATGATTCGCGCTGGACTTCAATCAAATTCGGAATGCGGGCGGACGTGTAAATTTTAGAAAAATCGACGCGCTTGGGTGCCTGACTCGTTCGGCGACCAAGCCCGTTGGTGTTAATTTGTAGCGGATTGTCTGTCATAATTTTACGAAACTTCGGTATATGAAAAAAATTTGTTGCTTAAAAAAAAATTTGTTGCTAAGATGCCATATCAAAAAAATTCCTCACCAACTTTTTCAGTAAAGACGGCAAATGCGGTCGAGGGTAAAGTTTGCCCTGACCGCTTATTTTCAGCAGTTTTGCTATAACTATAAATTTTTCGAGAGTGTCGGAAATAGACACCAATTCTCCCAAACCGGATAAGAGAAAATGCTTCTCGTTTAATACAAAAAACTTCCAGAGAAGTTTCAGAATGATAAAGACGGCAAGCGTTGAGAATTCTCAACGCGTGCCTTTATCTTAACAACTATCTAACTCAACTTCAAAATTCGTACAGGATAGATGCCGTTAAACCGATTTCGGGTTGTCAGAATTATTTAACCTCGACCGTTGCGCCCGCATCCGTTAATTTAGTTTTGATTTCTTCGGCTTCAGCCGCTGAAACTCCTTCTTTAATCGCTTTCGGTGCGCTGTCAACCAATTCTTTGGCTTCTTTCAGACCAAGACCGGCGACGACTTCGCGGACGACTTTAATGACGTTGATTTTTTGCTGACCGGCGGCGGTTAAAACAACATCGAACGTATCTTTTTCAGCTTCCGCCGGAGCCGCATCACCAGCAGCGGCTGCCATTGCCATCGGCGCGGCTGCCGCTGCTGCGGAAACACCGAATACTTCTTCTAATTCCTTAACCAATTCCGACGCTTCGAGCAGCGTCATACCTTTTAAAAACTCAACGACTTCGTCTTTTGTAACTGCCATAATAATTTAATTTCCTCCAAATAGGGTTCTTGTGTTTTATTTAGTTAAGAATCGTCTTAAATTTAACGACTCGCTTGTGTCAGCCGCGAGAACCCACGGGACGTTTCTTTCGTTTGGTTGCACCACAAACTAATGGGAACGTCCGAGCCTACCAAAGCGACCTGACTTATCGCGTCGCTCGTTTTACCTTGAGTACGGCTAGAAAACTTTTTATTCTGCTATTTCCGGTGTTGCCTCCGGCGAAACTTCTTGCTCGCCGCTTTGTTCAACTTCCGGTGCTTCCGCAACCTTTGCTTCTTCCTGCGTTTCGGCTTTTTGCTCCGTCGGCACGTCGGTCTTGCCTTCGCCGATCAATTTAACAACTACTGCCAAATTACGCGGCACGGCGTTGATAACCGTGACGATGCGTTGCGCCTGAGCGTTGATGACAAACATCAATTTGGAAATAAGCTCTTCTTTAGACGGCAGATTGGCAATCGCCGTCACCTGAGTTAAATCAACGACCCGACCTTCGACAATACCGGCTTTGAATTTGTAAATATCGCCGTTGTCTTTGATAAACTTCGACACTGTTTTTGATAAAACGACCGCATCGTTATCCGTCCAGGCAATTCCGGTGACACCTTTCAAATAATCAGTCGCGCCTTCATACGGCGTTCCTTTAACCGCAATCCGCGCCAGTGTGTTTTTGACGACTTTGTAATTTGCGCCCGCGCTGCGTAATTGATTGCGAAAATCCTGATCTTTGGTAACTGTTAACTTGCTGAAACTAACGATCATTGCCGATTTTGAATTGTTCAACTGCTCCGTGAGAGCGTTCAAATCTTCCTGTTTTCTTTCTCTTGTTTTCATTTCTCTACTCGCTCCTCACTCTTTAGACGTAAGCTAATTCGTCGAGCAGAACGCCCGGACTCATCGTTGCCGCCAGATTGATTTTTTTCAGATAACGACCCTTCGCCGTCGTCGGTTTCGCTTTCATCACGGCGTTAATTAAAACTCTCGTATTTTCCATCAAGTTGGCGTTTTCAAAGGAAACTTTGCCGACCGGTGAGTGAATCACGCCCGTTTTATCAACGCGATATTCGACTTTACCGGCTTTGGTTTCCTGAATCGCCGTCTTCACGTCCATCGTCACCGTGCCGGTTTTCGGATTCGGCATCAAACCGCGCGGGCCTAAAATTTTGCCGAGCATCCCGACCGAACGCATCATATCCGGCGTAGCGATGACGGCATCGAAATCGAGCCAGCCGCCTTTAATTCGATCAACCAGTTCGTCGCCGCCGACGAAATCCGCACCGGCTTCTTCAGCTTCTTTAATTTTATCGCCCTGCGCGATAACAACGACGACTTTTGCTTTGCCGCCCAAACCGTGCGGCAGAACAATCGTTCCGCGCACGAGTTGATCGGCTTTGCGCGGGTCAACGCCGAGCCACATTGTCAATTCGACCGTTTCGTCAAATTTGGCAAAAGCGACTTCTTTTACTTTGGCGATTCCTTCTTCTAAAGTGTGCTTTTTGTTCGGCTCGATTTTCTCCGCTGCCGCTAGGTATTTCTTTCCTTTCTTAGCCATTTTTTCATTGTAGGTTCAAACGAAATGCTTTTAATTTGCGAATTGATTCGCTGCATTTCTCCCTTGTAAAAACTTTTTAGAATCAACCTTCGATGGTTAGTCCCATACTTTTTGCTGTGCCTTCGATTGTTTTTACGGCGGATTCCAAATTTGTCGTATTCAAGTCAGGCATCTTTTTCGTGGCGATTTCTTCAATCTGCGCCCGCGTGATTTTACCGACTTTCGTGCGGTTTGCCGTCGCCGAACCTTTGGGAATGCCCGATGCTTTACGAAGCAAGTCAGCCGCCGGCGGCGTTTTCGTCTCAAACGTAAATGAACGGTCGGCGTAGACCGTAATCACGACCGGGACTTTCATATCCGGGTCGTCGTTTTGCGTTTTCGCGTTAAACGCTTTGCAAAACTCCATAATGTTCACACCGTGCTGTCCGAGTGCCGGACCAATCGGCGGAGCCGGATTAGCTTTGCCCGCTGGAATCTGTAATTTGATATATCCTGTAATCTTCTTAGCCATATTTTGATTTACGATTTTGAGTCATTAACTCAAAAATGTCCTCTATACAATTCTTTATAGTTCTCTTATTCTTCTTCGGCAAAAGTTACTTTTTCCACATCCAGGAAACTTAATTCAACCGGTGTCGCACGTCCGAAAATCGTCACGGTAACTTTCAAAGTAGCTTTCTCTTCATTCACTTCCTCGACTTTGCCGGTGAAACTTGCAAACGGACCCGATTTGATCCGCACGACTTCCTCAATCGCGTATGAGAATTTAGGTTTCGGTTTTTCCGTCGCCACTTCGATATTGTGAACAATCTGGTCAACTTCCGCCTGCGTCAAAGGAGTCGGCTGTTTGCCGCCTAAAAAACCAGTAACTTTCGGTGTGGATTTAATCGCGTGAAATACGTTGTCGGGAATTTTCCCGCGCTCGCCGCATTCTATTTCGACGAGAACGTAACCCGGATAAAACATCCGCGAAGACTCGATACGCTTATTACCGCGCATTTCGACGACCGTTTCTTTCGGCAGTAAAACTTCCGTGATTTGTTCGGCTAACTCCATATCTCGAATACGGGCGTTAAGGCTTTCCAACACTTTGTTTTCATGCCCCGAATATGTGTGGATAAAATACCACTGTCTCATCTGTAATCCTTTATATACCGGCAATTTTATTAATCAACCAAGTCAACCCTTCTATAATGTAAACCCAAGCTCGGTCAATCAAAAAAAGATAAATAGCGAAAAAAATAACATTGACGATTACGATAATCGTCGTGTTTTTAACATCGTCGGAAGAAGGAAACGTCGTTTTATTCAGTTCTTCGCGCGTATTGCGAATAAATTCGCCGACGCTTTCCTTTCCGTCCTGACCCTTATTATCTAAGGTGTTGATTGCTTCCGACACTTGGTTTTTCTCCTTAATTTTTTTTGGCAGGGGTACCAGGACTCGAACCCGGACCTACGGTTTTGGAGACCGACATGCTAACCATTGACACCATACCCCTATGAATAAGTCGAGAGTGAAGAGTGGAGAGTGGCAAGCGAAAACTCTTTACTTGCAACTCTCCACTCATTTGCTTTCGGCTCGTATTTATTTATTCTCTTTGTGCAAACGATGACAACGACAGCGACGGCAAAATTTGCTCAACTCCAGCCTTCCGGGTGTGTTCTTCTTATTTTTTGTCGTCACGTAATTGCGTTCTTTGCACTCTGTGCATTGCAAAATTATATTGTCTCTCGGCATAAATTCAACCTCTTAAAAATTACTCAACAATTTCAGAAACGGTTCCCGCTCCGACGGTGCGCCCGCCTTCTCTGATCGCAAAGCGCAGTCCTTTCTCCATCGCTATCGGGGCGATCAACTCGATCTCCATCTGGATGTTATCCCCCGGCATCACCATCTCGACT
>JAJAZE010000213.1 GCA_026785925.1 Pyrinomonadaceae bacterium | reverse complement strand
TTCGGCTAAAACGTGCGGAGCAAGTCCAAACAAAGACTTGATTCGGTTTTCAGGAAACATTTTCAGGTTATCAAACTTCATAACCCGAATAAATTTTCAATGAACCTGATTTTCTACAAAACTTTATCGGAACATCTATTTGGCATCTGCAAATCGGTAATCACTAAATCAGGCTGCCAGTCACGAAAAAGTTCGAGTCCGGCATCGCCGTCGCTCGCCGTCCGCGTGTCGAATTGATGCGCCGATAAAATTTGCCGCATCACGCGAATGATTTGCGGTTCGTCGTCAATCACCAGAATTTTTCGGCGTTCACTCATCTTTTTTTAATGGCAAATCGAAAACGAATTGTGCGCCCGTCGCGCCCGTTTCAATCCAAATTTTTCCGCCGTGTGCCTCGACAATGCCGCGCACGATTGCCAAACCCATTCCAAAGCCTTTGACCGTTTTGTCGGCGCGGTAGAATTTCCGAAAAACTTTTTCGCGGTCGGCTTCGGCGATTCCTCTGCCTTCATCTGCAACGGAAATATGAATGTTATCGCCGTTTTTTTTCGCGTTAATTTTAATCAGCGAATTGGCGGGCGAGTATTTGGCGGCGTTGTTGAGCAAATTATAGACGACTTCGGCAATCGCTTTCGGGTCAACCGAAAGCAGCGGCAAATTTTCTTCGATTTCAACTGTCAGCCGATGATCGGCGGTTAAACTCTCGGCTCTTTGCAAAGCGTTGGCAAAAATTTCTTCGACTTCGGTGCGCGTTTTTTGCAGGCTGAGTTCGCCCGCTTCGATTCGCGCCAGTTCGACCATTGACTCAATAAAACTATTCAGCCGGTCGGTTTCCTCGTTGATAATTTCCAGCAGTTCCACTCGCCCGCGCGGTTCGAGCGTGATGTGAATCGCGTCCGCCTGACTTTCTTCGATCAGCATCGTCACCGACGCTTTGATCGAAGTCAGCGGCGTTCGCAAATCGTGCGTGACGGCATCGAGCAACGCCGACTTTAAACGCTCGCTCTGCCGAAATGCCTCGGCGCGGCTCGACTGTTCAAACGCCGCCTGCAATTCTCTGTAAAGCTGTTCGGCTTCTTCGGCGCGCCGCTTGGCTTGTGCCGACAATTGTCCCGCCGTCATTGCCACAACCAGAAAAGCCAGCAGCGCGATCCAGTTCTGCGGGTCGGCAATCGTCAAAGTTCCAATCGGCGGCAGAAAGAAAAAGTTTAGACAGAACATCGCCAGCAGCGAACAGAAAATCGCCGGGCGGTTGCCGAAAATTGTGGCGAGCAGCAAAACGAACAGGAGAAAAACCAACGCTACCGTAATCGGATTGATGTGATTTCCGAGCGCGAACATTCCCGCCGTCAGAGCCGCCGCGCCCGACACGGCGAGCAGATAAGGAATAAAAGTTTTCAGTCGGTTCATCGCGCGTTTCTATTTTTTCTTTTTTTCCAGTAAATGTAAATGCCGTCAATCGGATAAACGCCTGAACTTTTTTACCGCTTGAGCCGTAAAATTTTTCAGCACGATAAAATCCGCGTTCCTTTCAAAACAACGAGATTTTAGAGTAAAATTTCAGCAAGGATTATATTTACGGAGAATTAGAAATGTTACACAAATTTACTAAACAATCGGGAGCGAACAAACTTTCGATTCTTTTACTTATCGTTTTGCTTTCCGCCGCTGCGGGCTGCAAATCAAATCTTTTTAATCCGCCAAACGAAGCGACAGTTTCGCCCGCGTCGCCGCCCAGTGCGCCGCCCGCGCCTTTGGTGGTTGACGGTGTTCGCACTTCATACGCCGATGTCGTCGAGAAAACTTCGCCCGCCGTCGTGCGAATCGAAGCGGAAGTTGCGAGGCAGCAAAATCAACAGCCGCCGCTTAATCTGGAAGATTTTTTCGATTTGCCAGGTGCGCCGCAGGGTCAGGGGCGCGGACCTGTGCCGCCGACACAGCAACCGCCGCCGACGCAGCGCGGAGTCGGTTCGGGAGTTATCGTCAGTGCCGACGGCACGATTTTGACGAACAATCACGTCGTCGAAGGCGCACAGAAAATCACCGTATTAATGAACGACGACCGCACATACGAGGCGAAAGTCGTCGGTTTGGATGCACCGTCGGACTTGGCTGTTTTGAAAATCGAAGCCGCCAATCTTCCCTTTCTGAATTTGGGAAATTCCGACAATGTGCGCGTCGGCGATGTCGTGTTGGCAATCGGTAATCCTTTGGGCATCGGGCAGACCGTGACGGCGGGAATTATCAGCGCGAAAGGTCGCCGCACGGGTTTGAGTGACGGCAGTTTTGAAGACTTTCTGCAAACCGACGCGCCGATCAATCGCGGAAATTCCGGCGGTGCGCTGGTTAATTTGACGGGCGAACTTATCGGAATCAACTCGCAAATTCTTTCGACCGGCGGCAGAGAAGGCGGCGGCAGCATCGGCATCGGCTTTTCAATTCCGTCGAATATGGCAAAGGGCGTGATGGAGCAGCTCGTCGCTTCCGGCAAAGTCCGGCGCGGAATGCTCGGTGTCGGCATTCAGGCAGTTAATGATGAGATAAAAAGTCTTTTCGGACTTAAAGATACGAAAGGCGTTCTGATCAACGATGTCAAAAAAGGCAGCGCGGCGGAAAAAGCCGGTGTCAAGCGCGACGATATTATCATCGCCATCAACGGCGAAACGATTGACGACACCAACACGCTTCGCAACAAAGTCGCCGGAACGCTGCCCGGAACCGAAATCAGATTAAAAATTGTGCGCGAAGGTCAGGAGCAGGAAATTCCGGTGGCACTCGGTGAATTGAATCCGGAAAGCGCGAAGAATGTTCAGCCGAACGAAAACAATAAAGGCGCGGCAAAGCCGAATGAAGGCGGCAAACTCGGATTAAATCTTCAGCCGCTTTCGCCTTCGATTGCCAAACAACTCGAACTGCCTGAAGATGTCGGCGGCGTGGTCGTGTCCGATGTCGAACCGAACGGCGCGGCGGCAAAAATCGGCATCGGGCGCGGCGATGTCATTTTGACCATCAATCGTCAGCCGGTCAAATCGCTCGAAGACGTGCAAGCCGCGCTCGATAAATCAGGCGATAAACCTATTTTGCTGCTGGTCGCCCGCAAAGGTCAGACGGTTTATTTAACGGTCAGACCGAGTTAGGCAGGCAGAAGGCAGTTGCAGTCGGCAGAAAATTGAGCGTTGGCGATAATGTGGATAATTTCACATTTACCAACGCTCAATTTTATTTTTGCTCAACAAAACTGCTGGCTGCTACTGCCGACTGCCTACTTCCCCGAAATCTAGAAGTTCAACCGCATTTGCAGTTCGACGCGGCGGTTGCCGGAATTTCCGCCGCCGCCGCCGCCAAAGCCGCCACCGCCACCGCCGAAGCCGCCGCCGAAGCCGCCGCTCGTCGAGGTTGATTGTCCAAAACGACTCGAATTCGAATTGCCGATTGGCGAGTTGAGATTGACGTTGTTAAATAAATTTGAGAACTGCAAACCGACCGATAAATTATAAGGACTGTCGTTTCCTCCAAGTCTGCCGCCACCGCCGCCACCGCCGCCACCTCTGCCGCCGCGCCCGCCGCCGGGCAATTGTCCGCCGCCGCCGCCCGGCGTTTCGGGTGCCGTCGTTGCCACCGTCGAAGTCCTTGAGCCGCCGAAGCCGAATGTTTTATCCAGACGCAGGTTGACGACGAAAAATGACGGACCGCGACCGTAATTGCGCGGAATGATTGTCGTGTCGGGATTGGCGATTCCGCCGATGTCGCAGAAAGAATCGGTCAGTCCGCGGCGGCGGCAAGCGGCGTTTAATTCCGTAAAAGTCGGTCTTTCGGTAAATCGCGTGTCGCCGTTGCTGTCCACGCCGTTGACGATATTAAATGGTCTGCCGGAAGCAGCGATGATGAACGGACTCATCCGAACTTTCCAAGGCATTGTGAACGAGCCGCCGAGAAAAAAGTTGTGCCGCACGTCGAGTGCCGATTTGCCGTATTCGCCGCTCAAATCATAACTGTAAGCCGGAAAACTTCCCGCACCGTCCGTATCACTTTTGGCATAACCGAGCCGATAATTACCGAACAAAGAAAAACTCGGATTTAAGGTCGTGCGAAAATTAACGATTACTTGCTGCTGATTTAAAACGCCGCTCGATTCGTATTGATAGACGTTGCTCTGCGTCGGGTCGGGACGCGGCGCACCCAAACAATTTTGATTGGTCGGACAGATCGGCGCATTGATGTTGCGCGTCCGCAGCAGATAGATATTTTTCGACGCGATATAAAACGCCGTCAGCGTGGTTTTGAAAGGCAATTGACGTTCGACACCGAGCGCGGATTGAATCGTGGACGGCGACTTTAAATCAGCCGCGACGCGCGTAATCGTGTTCGACTGCGGCAGTGCCGTCAAAATTTGCGCCGCCGTCGGAGCATTGACGACACCGTTTAAATTGAAAACCGGCTGACTCAAAAGCGCAATCGCCGCCTGCCGACGAACCGGATCGGTTTCGTTAGCGGTGACGATCAAACTGAGTTGATTCAAACCGTTAAAACGCTCGGCTTGCAGAGTCAGATTTTCGCCGAAGCGGTCAAAGAAAACGCCGATGCCGCCGCGAAAAACCGTTTTCGGCTGACGCGCACCGCCCGCGCCCGGCGAGTATGCAAAATTAAAACGCGGCGCGAAGTTGGTGTTATCGCTGATATTCGTTTGATTTTCGTAGCGCAGCCCGAAACCGAGCGTCAACTGCGGATTAACGCGCCAGTCATCACTGATAAACGCTCCGGCATCAAAGCGCGAAACACGCGCCAGCGGATTTCCCGTCGTGATCGTAAATTGGCTCGGATTAAATCGCACGTCGTTGTTTCCCAAAACATTTTGCTGATACTGATTGATCGGTGAAACGGCGGCTGAAACGATGCAGGTCGGATCGGTTGACGGATTGCACAAGGCATTGCTTCTGATTTCCGGTGCGCCGGGAAAAACGAAAGTGCCGCCGAAGTTATTTTCCGAACGATCTTCGATACTGTTATTGCGAAGCCGCACACCGAATTTAAGCGCGTGCTGCGAGTTTTTTCCGACCGAAGTCGTCGTGTAATTTTGCAGCTCAAAATAGTTTGCGCGATTGTAGCTTTGCCCGACCTGTGCGCCGCCGCCGTTAAAAGCCGCCGCGACGTTAATTGCCGGAATCGTGTTGTCGCCGAGCTGCTCGTTCCGGCTGACTTCGTATTCAAACCTGGTTTCATTAACCGTTTTCGGGTTAATAATCATCGTTTCCGTCAATCGCATTTCGTGTTCGGTATTTTTGTTTTCAGAAGCGCGGCTTGGCAGATTGGTATCGGTGATGCCCTGATTTTGAATGGAAAATCTGGTGAAGCTATAACGCGCAATCAACGTGTTTTTATCATTTATCTGGTAATCGAGGCGCGGGCTGAACGAAAATCGCCGGTTCGGAACTTGAAATTCCTGTTGAAACGGCACGATGCTGAAAGACGGATTCAAAATGAGCGCGTTGACGACCGACGTGTTATCAATCTGGCGGTTGCTGATGTCGAGAAAAAACGAAGATTTCCCCTTTTGAATCGGACCGCTGACGCTTCCGCCATAAAATCTCGCCTGACTCGATGCGCGATTCGGTGAAAAAGGATTGCGCGAATTCAAGCTTTCGTCATTGAAATTCAAAAACGCCTGCCCGCGCAGACGGTCTGAACCGGGCTTGGTTAAAATTTCGATGCGCCCGAAACCGAGCCGCTCGAATTCCGCCGAAAACGGATTTTGATTAATGCGGATTTCCCGAATCGCGTCTTTCGGCGGAATTCTGCCGCCGGTGAAACCGTCAATGTAAATCTGTCCGCCGTTCGGTCCCGCCGAAGGTCCGGCGAGAGCCTGCAGCGCCGCTTCGAGTTCGTCCGGGTCGTCCGGCAACGCTTCCAAATCTTTTTCGGTCAAAACAGTCGCGCTCTGATTATTTTCGCTGTCGGTGCTGATCTGATTGCTGCCGGAAACTTCGACGTTTTCCGTCGCGGCGGCGACCGTTAAGGCAATTGTCAAATCCTCGCGTCTGCCAGCCGATACTGTCACCGACGTATTTTCATAAAGCCCGAATTTTGGCGCAATCGCCCGCACCGTGTAATTTCCGGGCGCAAGTCCGCTGATCGTAAATTCGCCCTGATTGTTGGTGACGCTGCTTTTTTCTTTGCCGCCCGCGTCAACCGTCGTGACGGTCGCGCCGACGACAATCGCGCCGAGACTATCAACCACTTGCCCGCGCAAAACTCCGGTCTGCTGCGCGAAAGTATTCGAGTTGATACATAAAGTTAAAAGTCCGACGTATAAAAATAATTTTATCTTTTCCATAGTTAAAAAGTAGTGCTTTGTAATCTTAATTTTGATAATCAAATTACCGTCTTCGTTCAGAGTCCAAACTTCAGTTTGCCTCTTCCGCCGCGCTTCGCTGGCGGAAGAACACGCTCAAGCGTGGACTCTGAACGCTTGCCGATAATTTAAAAACTTACATTACAAAACCGTAGTTTGATATTTGTATAATTGCCGATGACTATCGAGCCGCACTAAAGCGAAAAGATGAACAAAAGTTTCCGCAGTTGCTTCGGCTTTATTCATCCTTCATCATTCA
This sequence comes from Pyrinomonadaceae bacterium, assembly GCA_026785925.1. Lineage (GTDB taxonomy): Bacteria > Acidobacteriota > Blastocatellia > Pyrinomonadales > Pyrinomonadaceae. Next base: position 2,707 of record JAJAZE010000213.1, on the reverse strand, counting down.
GCCTTCATCCTTTCCTAAAATCCGCCTTCCAGACCCGGAATGCTGAAACCCGAATCGGTGCTGCCGCGCCGCCTGCCGTTATTGCTGCCGTCCGCCACCGGTTGTGACTTTAGAAAAGGTTCCACGCCCGACAGTAATTTAATCGCCGTGACGCGCTCCATATTCGTTCCTTTCGTGCCGGAAAACGCAATCATTTCGCCGACTTTCAAGTCGGTGATTTTGATGGTTGGAAAGCGTTCGAGCATTTCGTCAATACCGCCGCGATTGCCGCCGCCGCGCCGCGTTCCGTTCGGCGCGTTTTGTCCGTTTGGCGGATTAACCGGTTGTTCGCCCTGCGGCGGTCGCATCGTTCCCGGCGGCGGCTGCATTCCGCCACCGCTTTGCGCCTGCGCGATGCGCTGCGCCATTTCCGCCGGAAACTGTTTTAACAGGGAATTTTGTCCGATGACGACGGTGACGTTCTTTTTGGTTTGGATGTTGTTGATGGTAATTTCGTTTTTCGCCGCGTCAATCGCCGTAATTGTTCCGCCGATAGTTTGAAACGAACCGCTGATGATTTCTTCCGCCTTGAAACCCGCGCCGTCCGCCGATTTATCGCCGAGCGCACGAATCGAATCGCCGACTTTTATTTCGTCGAGCGAACTCGTTTTCGCTTCATTGAAGCTGACCGAATCCGGCGCGTAACGGCGAAACACCGCGTTTTCCTTTAACGTCAAAAGCGTTTTGGTTTCGCCCGCCATTCCACGCGCGGAAACGGTTATTTCCTTTGTCTGCGGATTAACCGCCGCGACCTGTCCCGAAATGCCGCGCGTTTTCCATTGTTCCTGTTCTTTCGTCTGCTTGCTCGCAATATCCGATTTGGTCATCAGATAAACCGTCCGCGCCGGAATTGATTTTTTATCGCTCGCCAAAATTCCGGTCACGATAACTTTATCGCCGACTGCGATGTCGGAAAAGTTTGAGGCGACCGCCGCTTTCAGAACCGGATTTTCCGGCGAAACGCGCTTATATTCGGTTTTATCCGACAACGCGACCTCGACCGCGCCGTCCTTGGTCTGCAAAACGATTTTGCTCACCGTCAGCGCGGAAACTTCACCGGCTAAAACGCTCGGCTTCATATTGACGCTCGCGTCCTGCGCCCGAATTATCGAAGACGCGCTCAATAAAAAAACGAACAAAAATGACAAGAATAATTTATGACGCATAATTTTTTCCCTTTTGGAGATTTTGTTTGCCAATGATTTAATACGCAGCAATATCGGCAAAAGTTACTTTCAAACTCGAATTATTAAAGACGTATTTTTTGGTGGAAAGGTTTAGCCGGTTTTGTAAAGAATTGTCAAGAAATCGGAGTTTTAGGTGATGTCTTGATTTTGTGTTGCTGAGGGAAAATAATTTTGACTTTTGGAAAAGGCAGTTTACAAATGTTTCAAAAGTCAGCCAAATGATTTAGTTTCGAGATTTTGATTGTCAAACGACTTTTGGAGACTCGTTAAAATAAGTATCTAGCCGAAGTGCCAGGCAGATTCTTTTATGTCGAAAAAATGCGTTTTTAGGATGTTGAGAAAGCCGCTGTTTCGCCCTTACGATTGAATTGTTCGGTGCAGCGTTATTTTCCACACAACCTAAAGCAGAATCCTAAAACCTTCTTGCTCAAAATGATGGTCGTGAGTGAGAATTTCTTGAATCCCGCGCTCACGCATTACCAGCATCGAAATACAATCGGTCAAACTGTAACCTTTATCAAGCCGATTTTCGTAAAGTTCCAAACCTTGCAAAAATGCGTCGTGCGTGTGGAAAACGACTTCAACCAGAAAAGCGTCTAACGCGAACTTGACGAATTTGGCAACAGCTTCGCGCATTTCAGGCGGAAACTCTGCCAAATAATTCAGCAGCTCAATCAAAACCGTTTCGGTTGTAACAAGATTTCTGCCTTTGATTACCGGGTCAATGTCCAACGCCGCCTTGTGCCATTGGTCTTTCGGATTCAAACGCGCAACCAAATAAAGCGTGTCAACAAAAAGGTCATCGTTCATTTTTTCGGTGCGCCGTAAAGATAATGGTCGAGGTTAAGCGAAGCATCTTCGGGCAGTTTGTCCATTACTTCGGACGGCACATTTTTGAAACACTCGTCAATCAACTCGCCAAGCGTTTGCGGCTTTGTCTCTTTCTTCCGTAAGCGGTTCATAAAGTTTAAAACCTGACGCATTTCGTCTTCAGACAAAATTTGCGCTCGTTCTTGAATAGCTTGTTGTAAATTAACAGACATAAACTTAATCTCCTGCTGATTTTCATCTTACAACGAACCAAATAAATTTGCATTTCAAAGAGCAAAAAGTGCAGAGCAACAAGAAAGCACCGAACCGTTGAGATGACGTGGGGCGAAACCGCCGCCAAGCCCGCTAAAGTTTAATGGACAACGCCAAATGAAAGTCGCTGTTTCGTCTTCACATCCATTGATTTGTTCGCCGCGTCATTATTTTCACCCTGCTCTTAACCTTATAATTTTCACGCCAATTTTACTGCAGTTCCATAAGCAAAGACTTCAAAAACCTGATTAGGTCCGAAAGGACCTTGATTGAGAGCAACTCTATAATCATATTAGATGTTCCGACAAAGTTAAAAGTAGTTAAGCTACTGCTCGTTCTTTGAAAATCTTAGTTTATCAAATCGGCAAATTGAATCAGTCCGACGATTGCCGATGCGG
>JAJAZE010000212.1 GCA_026785925.1 Pyrinomonadaceae bacterium | reverse complement strand
GGGTAAATCAGTTAGTCGCAACTTTCATTTTCTCGCGTCGTCGAAAAACGTCGGCTCCGGCAATCTCTGGTATCCGTCGGCGGATATTTATCAAATGCCGGACGGCTGGCTGGTCAAAGTCGAGTTGGCGGGCGTTTCAACCGACGAAATCGAGATTGATATTCAGGGCAATCAACTTTACATCGCGGGCTGTCGGCGCGATAAATCGTGCGCGGTCGGGATGACTTTTCAGCAGATGGAAATCACTTACAGCCGTTTCGAGAAAACTTTGCGGTTTCCGGCGACGATTGACAGCGCGAAAATCGAGCATAATTTCGACAACGGTTTGTTGATTATCCGCCTCTGGAAAGGAGAAAAATAATGCCGCAGATTTTAGAACAAAATCAAACGCCGAGTTTTCCGCGCGGGCGGTCGGAAAATCTTTTTTCTTCTGCGACGGAAGAAATTATTTACCCCGAACAGCGCGAGGACGATATGGGCGAAACGAGTTTTCATTACACGGTAATTTTCAATCTGATGCAGATGTTAAAGACGTTTTTTCGTGAGCGCGAAGATGTTTTTATGACGGCGAATATGAACATTTATTATGTCGAAGGCAATCCTTACAAGTGGTTTGCGCCCGACATTTTAATCGCGTTCGGCGCGGGAAATCACGAACGCGGCGTTTATAAACTCTGGCAGGAAAAGGTTTTTCCGCAAGTTATTTTTGAAATTGCGTCTGACCGGACGTGGAAAAACGACGTTGCCGATAAACTGAAACTTTACGAAGAGTTAGGCGCGGAAGAATATTATATTTTAGATTCGGAATTCAAATATTTGCCCGCGCCGCTGATGGCTTTTCGGCGCGAAGATGAAAAACTTTTACCTTTGACGATTACCGACGACCGTATTTTTTCGCCGCGTCTGAATTTAGAAATCGTGCAAACGGACGACGCTTTCAAATTATTTAATCCGCAAACGAATGAGTTTTTGCGGACTTTAGAAGAAGCCGAAGAAGAATTGACGAGATTGAAAGCGGAAATCGAACGACTGAAAGCGCAAAAGGAGAAATCGAATCGGTTGAAATAATTTGCAGGAGAAATTAAACGATATGAAAAAATTTACATTTGTTGTATTGATGATTGCTCTTTCGTTCATCTCCGCCTTCGGACAGAACGCGGTTGAAAACGATTCGCAATGCACAAATCAAACTGTCGAAAAGATTTCTTCGCGTGGCATCAGTCTGGGAATGAGTCAGGAAGAAACGCTCAATCTTTTCGCGGAAAACGGCAAATTAACGGTTGTTTCCTACGCCTATTTGCAAGGTGAAGGACAGACCAAATTTTCTACCAGTGAAATTGATTATCAGTTGCTGCTGAATAATCTTCAGAATAGATCAGCGCGAAATTTCGGCTTTTCGATAATTACGCTCGCGCCGAAAGATGCAATGAAATTTAACGGTATTTCGCGTTACGATTTGGGTTTTCTTGATAACCGCCTGGCTTTCTTTACTGTGTATTATTTGAAGCCGAAATGGAAGAACCACGAGCAGTTTGTTAGCAAATTAACAGAAACCTTAAATCTGCCGAAGCCGGATCAAATAGACGGAAATTCCACATTTATTAAATGCGGCGATTATACAGTTCGATTCGGTGAATACGTTAACGACGATGCGCGTTACGCGCTGTCGGTATCCGCTAACATTGACGAAATCGTCGGGCAAAGAGGAAAAAAAGCGGAAGACGAACAACGCGAAAAAGACATCAAAACATTTGAACCGTAGAGAAACATTATGGCTGAACAAACAAACAAAAATCTTAATGAGCAGACAGTCGCACCGGAACAATTGGAAATCGCCGTGCTGCCTTTGCAGAATACGACTCTGTTTCCCGAAACGGTCGTGCCGCTGTCGGTCGGGCGCGACCGTTCGGTCAAAGCGGTCGAGTTCGCGCTTTCGACCGAGCAGAAACTGATTTGC
>JAJAZE010000211.1 GCA_026785925.1 Pyrinomonadaceae bacterium | reverse complement strand
TTTGTTTTTTGTCCGCTCTTTTTTCTTCTTCCTGAACAACTTCGTTGAGAATTGATTGAAATGCCGCGTATGTCGCCAAATAAAGATTGGCTTCGGGCGGAATTTGTTTGTAAATCTCCTGCTTTGTAAATTTGTCGTAAAGATCGCTGGAAATGATATTTGAAGTTACGCCTAAAATTACATCCAATAATTTTGGCGCAGATGCCATAAAAACTCCTGCGGCAAAAGTTATTGCCGTTGCTTCGACACTTTGCGCTGTTTGAGATTGAGCTAAAGTTGCTAAATACCCGCTCAAACCGACAGTTCCAACAGTTGTTAAACCTGTGGTTAAAAATCGTGATTTGATATTTTGTAAAAGTTTGGGAGTTTGCATCCGGTATCCATTTCAAATTGAACTTTTTGTCAGAGTTAATATAGCCGAAAATAAAAAAAGGAACAATTAAAACTGTTCCTCTAAAGTTTTATAAGATTCAGTCACTTATAAAGATAGTCCTAAAGAATCTCACCGATTAAGTCGTAATTATGCGCTTCGTTGATTTTGACGTTATAAAATTCTCCCACTTTCGGCTCGAAGTCTGCGGGCATATCGTTGATTAAAATATAACCGTCAATTTCCTGCGCCTGACCTTCGAGCCGACCTTGAAAAAGCAAGTCGGATTCCTGCGAAAGACCTTCAAATAAAACTTTGTAAGTATTGCCGATTTTTGCCTGGTTTTTTCGTTTGCTGATTTTCGCCTGCTCTTTCATCAAACGCGCTCGACGCTGCTTCGCCGTTTTCTGGTCAACTTTATTCGGCAAATCATACGCTGCCGTTCCTTCTTCATCTGAATATGTGAACACGCCGACGTTATCGAATTCGCAGTTTCGGACAAGCATCATCAATTCTTCAAAATCAGTTTCGGTTTCGCCCGGAAAGCCGGTGATAAAAGTCGTGCGGATTGTAATGTTCGGAACTTTTTCTCTAACTCGTCGAATCAATTTTTCCAAACTTTCGCGTGTGCCGCCGCGTTTCATCAATTTCAAAACATTGCGCGAGCCGTGTTGCAGCGGCATATCGAGATATTTGACGGCTTTCGGCGTGTCCCGAATCGCTTCGAGAAAAGCGTCGGAGATATGCGTCGGGTAAGCATACATCACGCGAATCCATTCCAAATCACGAATCTCGCCGAGTGCGCGAATCAATTTTGCGAGCGCGTCAACTTCGCCCAAATCTTCGCCGAAACGCGAAGAATCCTGCGCGATTAAAACGATTTCCTTCACGCCTTGCTTCGCCAAGTCTTCGGCTTCTTTTAAAATGCTTCCGAAACGGCGCGAGCGAAACGAGCCGCGCATTCCGGGAATCGAACAAAACGCGCACGGACGGTCGCAGCCTTCGGCAATTTTGATAAATGCCGTGTGCGATTCGGTCGCGCGAAAACGCGGCGTGTCGAAATCGTAAAGATAAGTCGCGGTTTTATTGCCGATTGACATCAACGGCAAATCCTTAAAATTCTTCGTTTCGTCCGCCGCTTCCAAAATTCTGCCGATTTCATTCGTGCCGATAAATGCGTCAACTTCCGGCAACTCTTTCATCAAATCGTCGCGGTAACGCTCGACCAGACAACCGGCGACGATAACTCGCTTGGTCACGCCGTTCGCTTTCGCGCCGGTCGCTTCGAGAATCGCTTCGACCGATTCGGCTTTCGCCGATTCGATAAAACCGCAAGTGTTCACCACGACGGTTTCCGCTTCGTCCGCGTTATTTGTAATTTCATAGCCAGCCGCTTTTAATTGCCCCATCATCACTTCCGAATCAACGAGATTCTTCGGACAACCAAGACTGACAAATCCAACTTTTTTCATTACTGCATTTTTGGCGGACGATAAATCCGCACCAATTCATTTTTAATTTCCGATAATTTACCGCACGTTTCGTGAATTCTTTGAGCCTACCCGACGCAATCGCCGTCGAAGGTGCAAATCACAATTCCGCTGTGATTCGGGTTTGATTGGTGAAGTCGTTTGAAATCAATCCGGTTGATGGTCAAAACCGCGCGACCTAATTTCGTCGCCCGCCGCAAAACTTTTTCGTCTTCAATCGCCTGATTAGCGCGTCCGTCTTCAAAAGCGTTCAGCACATCGTTTCCCAAACGGCGCAATTCAATCGAAACATCGAGCGGAAAGTTTTCATCGGCGTAAAAGAGCATCAATCTTCGGCTTCATTTTCTCTGATTTTATTTTCAATTTCCTCTTTGTGAGAGCCGACATATTCCCAGCCATTAACCAAATCCTGCGCCGTCAATCCGGGATAATTGCGAAGCAAATCAACTTCGCTCACGCCTTGCCGACGCGCTTGTTCGAGCAGCCAAACCGGAATCCGCGTCTGCCGCAGACAAGCCGCGCCGCCCATCACTTTCGGATTTTTCTCGATGCCCGAAAACGCATCATCCACGTCCCGCGCCAGCCATTTCAAAAGCTGTGCTTTGTCGGCTTTTGAAATGGCTGGCGATAGCGAGTTCCGTTTCTTTTAACGTATTGACGGCGTTCATAATCTAATTCCCGAATCCTCTAAATCGTAAGAAATTATAGCATACCCGCGATTATCAATAACTTTTGAGAATCAACGAGAATCTTCATAAACTTTCCTTACATTTTAATGACTCAGCGTCTTGTTTACTTGGCTTATAGTAAATTTTTGTAACATATTCAATGTCTTCCTGAATGTAAACATCAAACCAAACACCATCCGCCTCATTAATATAAAGAGCAGAATTTAGCAGACATCCGCTCGTATCTTTTATGTATTTTTCACGCTTATATTTAAAGTCGGAAAGTTTAACGATATTATCTAAAACCACGTAGTAATCCCATACCAAATCTTTAGCTATATTATATTCACCGCGTTTATACTGGTTATCTTTACAAGGAACAGTCATTACTGAGCGGCATATAATTTGCTTTGCTGATATAAAAGGCTAAATCATTGGTGCTTAACAGATTGGATAAATTTCTTATTAACTTTTTGTCGGCTAATGCCTAAAGT
>JAJAZE010000210.1 GCA_026785925.1 Pyrinomonadaceae bacterium | reverse complement strand
GAAATTACCAAAAAACACATTGACGGTCCGCAGGGCGTGCGCGGCAGAAACTCCGACAACACGAAGCTGCGCGAGGTTTTGGGCTGGGAGCCGCAGATAACTCTGGAAGCCGGTTTAAGGAAAACTTATCGGTGGATTGAAGATCAAATTAAAAATCAATCACAGCCGGACGATTTGAAAATGATGGTGAGTGCTTTATAAATTAGTTTGAAATATCTATGGCGAAGAGTTTATTAGTTAGGTTCACTTTAAAAACTGAGTTATGAGTTGGCGGAATAAAAAGATTTATATTGCCGGCTCCGGCGGAATGGTCGGCAGTGCGGTCGGAAAAAATTTAGAAAGCAAAGGTTACAACAACCTGGTTCGTAGAACGTCGAAAGAACTCAACCTGATTAATCAAGCAGAGGTTGAAAGTTTTTTTGAGCGCGAAAAACCGGCAATCGTCATTCTATCGGCGGCAAAAGTCGGCGGCATTCTGGCTAACAACCATCAGCGAGCCGATTTTATCTACGACAATTTGATGATCGAGGCGAATGTTATTCAAGCCGCCTTCAAGCATCGAGTTGAAAAATTGATCTTTTTGGGAAGTTCGTGTATTTACCCGAAAAACGCGCCGCAGCCGATTAAAGAAGAATACTTGCTTTCCGGTCTTTTGGAATATACCAATGAGCCGTATGCCGTCGCCAAAATCGCCGGTGTCAAACTTTGCGAAAGTTTTTACCGGCAGCACGATTGCGATTTTTTCTCGGTGATGCCGACCAATCTTTACGGTGAACGCGACAACTTCGATTTGCAAAGCTCGCACGTTATTCCGGCTTTGATTCGCAAATTTCACGAGGCGAAAACACAGCAATCCGAAAAAGTGATTTTGTGGGGCAGCGGCACACCGCGCCGTGAATTTTTATATGTTGACGATCTGGCGGATGCCGTCGTATTTTTGCTGGAAAATATGACCGCCAAAAAATTATATGAGCAGAAAATCAGTCATATCAACATCGGCGCGGGCGTTGATGTTGAAATCAGCGAACTGGCTAATATAATCAAGGAAATCGTCGGTTACAAAGGTAAAATTGATTACGACGCGACCAAACCGGACGGAACGCCGCGTAAATTGATGGACGTTTCGCGCTTGAATAAACTGGGTTGGAAATATACGATTTCCCTCGAAGACGGTTTGCGAAAAACCTACGACTGGTTTTTAAAGGAGTCGGCGGGCGTTTAGAAAGCGATATTTTATTTATGAAGAAGGCATTAATTACGGGAATCACGGGTCAGGACGGAAGTTATCTGACCGAGATTCTGCTGGAGAAAGGTTACGAGGTTCACGGAATTATCAGAAGGTCGAGTTCATTTAACACCGGCAGAATCAATCACCTTTACGAAAACCCCGAAATTCTCAATAAAACATTATTTCTTCATTACGGCGATTTAATTGACGCGAGCAGTTTAAACCGGCTTTTGGAGAAAATCGAACCGGACGAAATCTACAATTTAGGAGCGCAGAGCCACGTTAAAGTTTCGTTCGACATACCGGATTATACCGCTCAGGTTGACGCTCTCGGAACGCTGCGTTTTCTGGACGCGATTCGAGAAACCGGACTGCGCCAAGTGAAGTTTTACCAAGCCTCGACATCGGAGCTTTACGGAAAAGTGCAGGAAATTCCGCAGACGGAAACCACGCCGTTTTATCCGCGTTCGCCTTACGGCGTGGCGAAACTTTACGCTTATTGGACAATCGTCAATTACCGCGAAGCCTACGATATTTTCGCCTGCAACGGGATTTTGTTTAATCACGAATCACCGCGCCGCGGGAAAACCTTCGTCACCAAAAAAATCACCAGAGAAGCGGCGCGGATAGTTTTGGGAAAAGCCGAAAAACTCGTATTGGGAAATCTCGATGCCAAACGCGATTGGGGTTACGCGCCGGAATACTGCGAAGGAATGTGGCGCGTTCTCCAGCACGAAAAAGCCGATGATTTTGTGCTGGCAACCGGTAAAACTCATTCGGTTAGGGAATTTGTCGAAAAAACATTCGGGTCTTACGGAATTGAAATTCGCTGGCAGGGAACCGACGAAAATGAAATCGGTCTGATAAAATCAATTGACAAAAAACTGCTTCGGGAAAAAACGCAAAGTAAAGAAATTTACTTAAACGAAACGGATGAAATTATTCAAATCAGTCCGGCGTATTTCCGCCCGACCGAAGTTGATTTGCTGATCGGTGATTCTTCCAAAGCCGCCGCGCAGCTTGGCTGGAAAGCCGCGACGACGTTTGCGGAATTGGTGGAAATTATGGTACAAGCCGACCTCGATTTTATAAAAAATCCGAACCTGGATTATTAAATTTTAAGTTTTTTAATTGCCTTAGATGAGAAACAAAAAAGTCGAGATTACAATGCCGGTGCATAATCGCCGCCAATTGACTCTGCAATGCCTGAAAAGTCTGGCGCGGATTGACCGCACCGGCTTGGATGTTCACATTATCGTCGTTGACGACGGTTCGACCGACGGCACCTCCGAAGCGATTCGGGAAAATTTCCCGGAAGTCGAAATTGTCCAAGGCGACGGGAATTTGTGGTATACGGCGGGAACGAATCTCGGTATCGAAACCGCGCTGAAACGTCAGCCCGATTACGTTTTGGGAATCAACGACGATTCTATTTTCGATGAAAATTTTTTGCAGCGAATGGTCGAGTGCGCGGAAAAATATCCGCGTTCGGTGATCGGCGCACTGCTTTTGCTGTGGGATGCGCCGCACCGGGTTTTTCAGGTATCGCCGAAATGGAACGTCTGGCGCGGCGGCTGGCGTTATTGGGAAGAGCAAACCGTCTGGACGGTTCCGGCAAAACCCTGGTCGGTCGAGATGATTGTCGGCAATTGTATTTTGTATCCGGTGCAGGTTTTCGAGGAAAACGGTTTGATGGACGCGAGCAAACTGGCGCAATACGGCGATGCCGAATTTGTTCCGCGAATCAAAAGAAACGGCTGGCGGCTTTTAGTCGAGCCGCGCGCCAAAGTATTCTGCCAGCCGAATTATGAGCCGAAGAAAGTTTTGAAGCTGTCGCTGCCGGAAAAAATGAATTTGTTGTTTTACGACAAAAAGAACGCGCACAATTTAATTCACCGCTTTCATTTTTATCTGGCGAGTGCGCCGACCAAAACGCAGGGTTTCGCCGCTTATTGGATTTTCTACCTGCGCTGGATCGAACAAAAAATCAAAGGCGGCTCGGTGGACACGAAAACCGGTGAAAAGAATTTAGCTGAAACTTTTGCCAATTCGGTCGTCAAAGACTGACGAAAATTACAATCTGAAAATTTCACAGCGTTAATCAAAGGCTGCCGGGACTAATCACCCGCCGAAGCACAATATCAATTCAAACGAGTCAAAACCGAAAATAATATATTTCGTCTGGAATTATCTGGAATGGGGCGGAGTGCAAATCTATTTTCTCGGCTTGATGCGGAGCGTGTCCGCAAAATATCAGGTCAAGGTAGTTTTGCCGCAGGGTTCGGGCGATAAAATTCTTGATTATTTGAAAGCGAATAATATCGAATATGAGTTTTACGAAGGCAAAATAGACGTTTCGAGCGGCGGAAGCGTTCGCAAACGAATTGAGCGGCGTTGGAATGATTTTCGGGCAAATCTGTCATTAGCCAGGCATCTGTCAAAATATGATTTGAAAAATTCGATTGTTCAGATTGATGTCGCGCCGTGGTCGGGATTTGCCATATTGTTGTATTTAACGCTGAAAACGAATGTTTTTGTGACTTTTCACACCGCGCTTCCGCGTCAGGCTTTTTTTAGACAAACGCTGCTGCGAACAAAATTTGCCGTTCTGAATGCTTTCAGACGTTTTCATATCGTCGCTTCAAATCTGGATGTCAAAAAAAGTCTCCGTCCGCTGGTCGGCGAGGCGAGTTACCGGCAGATAAAAATAGTCTATTCGAGCATCAACAGCAGCGAAATCAGTCGAGCTTTGGACGGCAATAAAACGCGGTTGGAGATTGCCGCCCAGTATAATTTTCCGGCGGATAAAATCTGGGTCTGCAGCGTCGCGCAATTTATCGAGCGGAAAGGCTGCTGGGTTTTACTGGAAGCGTTGGCGACGCTGCAAAAAAAGCGGGACGATCTGTTTTTCTTTTGGCTCGGCACGATTCCGCTGGCAAAGGAAACGATTGAACAAATCGAAAGTTGCCGGCTCGGTGAAAACTTTCGATTTCTGTCGGCTGACGAAATCGGCGGCAGTCGAAATGATTTGCTGACGCTCTGGAAGGCGGCGGATTTGTTTGTGCTGCCGAGCTTTCAGGAAGGATTGCCGGTCGCTCTAGTGGAAGCGATGGCGTTGGGCAAAGCCTGCATCGCGTCGGAGGTCAACGCGATTCCCGAAGCCGTCAAACATTTGGAAACGGGAATTTTGATTCCCGCCGGAGCGAGTGAAAAGTTAGCGTCGGCAATCGGCGAACTGGCGGATGACGCGCATCTGCGGCAAAAGTTAGGCGCGGCAGCCCGTAATTTCGTGCGGGAAAATTTTGAGGAGCAAGTCACCGGACAAATTATGCTCGAATTATATGAAAACGTCGCCTGATAAACTTTCAGTGACTGTCGTCTGTGCCGGTAGTTTGAAGCCGCTGACAGAGTTTTTACCGAAATCCTGTTTATGATAAAATCGTTTGTAATAACTGTTGCCTCTATATTCAAAAGATGATCGAGAATTTGACCGGCAAGAAAATTTTGGTGACGGGCGGAACCGGATTTTTGGGCAGATATGTGGTTCGAGAGTTAATCTCAAAAGGTCTTGCGCCGACTGTTCTGACCCGCGAGACGGAAACCGAGGTGTTCGGCGAGGGCGGAAAAAAGATTGACAAAATTAAAATGGATTTGCTCGACACCGGCGCGGTCGGGAAGTATCTAAAACAGTTTCGTCCCGAAATTATCATTCATCTCGCCGGTGCGACTTATCAGCGGGATGTTTTGGAAAGACTCAACTTCGATGCGACGGCGCATCTGCTCGAAGCGGCGAGTGCGCTCGGTGTCAGGAAATTTATGATGCTCGGCACGTCCGACGAGTATGGTTTTCAAGAATGCCCGCACCGCGAAACGATGGCGGCGATGCCCGTTTCTGACTATGCCGTCACCAAGAACAAAGCCGTCAACCGCGCTTTGGCTTTGTATAAATCGGACGGCTTGCCGGTTGTGATTTTGAGACCGGCGACAATTTACGGGATCGCGCAGCCGTCTAAAATGTTTATCGCGCAGGCGGTTCACAGTGCGGTCAGCGGAATTCCGTTCGAGATGTCCGAAGGTCGGCAAAAACGCGATGCGTTGTTTGTGACCGATTTCGTAAATGCTATGATAAAAACTTTGACGGTCGAAGGGATCGAAGGCGAGATTTTCAATGTCGGCAGCGGCGAATCGGTGGCTCTCCGTGAATTGGCGGCTAAAATTTGGAAAATAGCCGGAGCGGATGAAAAATTACTAAAAATCGGCGCACGCCCGACGAACGCCGGCGAGCTTCATAACACGGGAGCCGATATTTCAAAAATCAGTGAGAAGTTAGATTGGAAACCGAAAGTATCGCTCGACGAAGGTCTTGAAATCGTCGTCGAGCGAGCGAAAAAAGATTGGCAATGAAAGACAAATTTCAATTGGTTCAAAGAGTTGATTTTATCAAAAAGATGTGTGAGGGCAAAAAAGTGCTGCATCTCGGCTGCACGAATTCGCCTTATACGAATGAATCCATCAAAAACGAGATGCTTCTTCACCACGATTTGAAAAAGGTGGCGAAAGAGTTATACGGCTTCGACTATGACGCGGAAGGACTCGAAATTTTCGAGCGGACGGGCGAGAAAAATATCTTTTGGGCTGACCTGGAAAAGCTCGAAGAGGTCGCGTTGGATGAAACTTTCGATGTCATCATCGCCGGTGAAATGATCGAACATCTCTCGAATCCGGGACTTTTTCTGAAGGGCATCCAGCGTTTTATGAATGCCGACACGAGTTTGGTAATTTCCACCATCAACGCCTACAGCGGGATGCGATTTTTTATCTATGGGCTGCGCGGCAAAGGCGGCGCAAACGAACCGGTGCATCCCGACCACGTTGCCTATTACTCGTATAAAACTCTGAATTTGGTATTGGAGAGAGAAAATCTCGATGTTAAAAACTTTGCTTTTTATGATATTGGACCCGAACATCGTCCGCATCTGCACTGGATGTATGGATTTATCAACGATGTCAGCGTGAAACTTTCACCGCAATTATGCGACGGTGTGATCGCCGTCTGCGGACTCAGAAAATAAAAACATAAACCGGCGGATATGTATAAAGCCAGAATTCAACCGAACATCCTGCAGGAAAAAGACGCGGCGATAATGTTTCCGCTCGCTATTCTCGGCGCGCTAGTTTGTCTCGGCGGATTGGCACTGCTTTACTTGACGGACGACACGACTAATCCGTTTAAGCAGATGTATATGATGCCGTGGGTTTTTCTGCTCGGCGTGGTGATCGCCGCGCCGAATCTGTATTTAATCCATAAAAAACGCTTTAACTTATTTCATCCGCTGACTTTTGCCGCCTGGTCTTATTTTATTCCGGCATTTTTCTTCGGCGGGTTAATCCTCGCCAGCGGACTGTCACAGCCTTTTTATCTGGTCTTCGTCGAAGACGAGCAATATAATTTGCCGCTGACGCTCGTTTATATCGCTCTCGGCTACGGCGGAATGACGCTCGGCTTCTTTTTCGCGTCCGGCAGAAACATCGGAAAAAAAATCAGTGAATGGCTGCCGATTTGGAATTGGAACGCGGAAAAAATTTTACTGCCCGGAGCCATCCTGCTGGCAATCGGGCTGGGCAACAGTATTATCGCCTTTGCCTGGGGAATTCTCGGCTATCAAAAAGTTAATGAAGTCGGACAGTATGACGGTTTGCTGTTTCTCTCGACGCTTTTCTGGCTGGAAGCGAGTTTTATTCTCTGGCTGTGTATTTTCAGAACGCCGAGACTGCGAACTCAACATTACGCGGTGATCGGTCTGCTGCTGTTGACGACGATTATCAAGGCGGTTTTTCAGGGCAATCGCGGAAGTTTGATTTCGATCTTTTTTATGGTCGCCTGCGCCTTTATTTTCTCGGTCAAACGAATCGAGACGCGGCATAAAATTTACGGAGCCGGACTGCTGGTTGCGACTCTGGTCATCGGGATGATTTACGGCACGACTTTTCGGAGCATCAAAACCAACGAATCAAGGGTCGGTCTGGATGAATACGTCGGAACTATCGGCTCGACCTTTGACAAAATCTCTAATCAGGACGCGACGCAGGTTTTGGGTGACGGCGTGGCGGCGATCACCGAGCGCATCGAGTCGGTCAGTTCCTTGGCGGTAATCGTTTCAAATTATGAAAAATTAGAGCCTTACGAAGAAAGTTACGGGTTGCGCGACAACATCTGGAACGATACGATTACGGCTTTTATTCCGCGCCCGCTCTGGAAAGACAAACCGATGGGGTCGGATCCGCGACGGCTCGCCGATTTGTATTTTAGTTTCGGCGAAAACTCTTTTACAGTCACGCCGATGGGCGATCTGCTGCGTAATTTCGGTCCGCTTTCGATTCCGCTCGGAATGTTTTTTATCGGATTCGTCTTGAGCGTAATTTACTCGACGCTGGTTGAAAATCAAGCGTTTTCATTTTGGCGAACGACACTTTATTACATTTTGCTGACCAGCGTTTCATATGAAGGATTTTACGGGACGATTGCACCGCAAATGGCTAAATACGGCTTGATGGCGGTGATCGGATTATTGTTTATCCGGGCATTTCAAGGCAGACGTAATCGTGCCTGACAAGTTCCGCCAAACAAATTTACAGAAAAGGCTGAAACTATATTTTCGATTAAATGGAAGTAGTCGTATTTACCAACGGTTGTTTTGACATCATTCATCCGGGACACGTCGAGTTGCTCGAACGCGCCCGCGCTTTGGGGACGAAACTGATCGTCGGCATCAACAGCGATGCTTCGGTCAGACGAATCAAAGGCAGCCCGCGACCTTATTTTTCGCAGGAAGATCGTGCCGCAACCTTAAAAGGTTTGCGGTCGGTTGACGAGGTTGTTATTTTTGAAGAATCTACGCCGGAGAATTTAATCAGAAAATTAAAGCCCGACGTTTTGGTGAAAGGCGGCGACTGGCAGCTTTCTGAAATTGTCGGGGCGGATTTGGTGCAGAGTTACGGCGGACGAGTTTTCTCAATTCCTTTAAAAGAAGGTTATTCGTCAACGGCGGTGGTTGAAAAAATCAGACAGGAACTGACCGGATACAATATTGAAAAGTCAGCGGCGAACGATGGATTTTCTGATTTAATCAAAAAATCCTTGATTTCCCACACCGAAACGATTGAAAAAATTCTCGGCGGCGAAATTGAAAATATCGAGCGGTGTGCCGAATTTATCCAACAAGTTTTTGAATCGGGAAATAAAGTTCTTTTGTGCGGCAACGGCGGCAGTGCGGCGGACGCGCAGCACATCGCGGCGGAGTTTGTCGGTCGCTATGAAACTGAAAGAAAGGCTCTGCCGGCAATCGCTTTAACCACCGATACGTCGGCGTTGACGGCACTGGCAAACGATTTTGATTTCGAGCGGATTTTTTCCAGACAAGTCGAAGCTCTCGCTCGGAAAGGCGATTTGCTGATCGCCATCAGCACCAGCGGAAATTCGCCGAACATCAGTGCGGCGGTGATGGCGGCGCGGCGCGTCGGATGTCGAACTCTGGGGTTAACCGGAGCGAAGGGCAAGAAACTCGCTTCGTTGTGCGATGAAAGTATTTTAGTGCCAGCCGTGCGAACTGCCAGAATTCAGGAATCGCATATTTTGATCGCTCATATCTGGTGTGAAATTATTGATGCCAAATTCAGCGAAGGGTAAATCAAAATTTGCGAATCGGTTAATGAACTTTTTAGAAAAAATTTCGCAGGTTCGAGTCCTGGTCATCGGCGATGTGATGCTCGACCGATACTGGTGGGGCAATGTCAGCCGCGTCTCGCCCGAAGCACCGGTGCCGATAGTTGATTTGAAAAAAATAAGTTCGACGGTCGGCGGAGCGGCAAATGTGGCGGCGAATATCGCCGGACTCGGAGCCGAAGCGTTTTTAGTCGGGGTCGTCGGGGACGATGAGGAAGCCGATTCGTTGCTGGAAAATTTAGCGGCAAAAAATGTCTCGACTGATTTTCTGGTTAAATCGTCGAAACGCTGCACGACCGTCAAAACCCGGATTATCGCCCACCATCAACAGCTTGCGCGAATTGATCGGGAAATTAAAGATGTTTTGAGTGCTGAAGATCAGGAAAATGTTTGGCGATTCGTTTTGAATCTTTTGAATACGGTTGAAGTGGTCGTCGTGTCCGATTATGGAAAAGGAGTAGTCTCAGAAAAATTACTATCGCGTCTGATAACGACTTGCAGAAATTTAGGGCGAATAATTTTGATAGACCCGAAAGGTAAGAATTATTCAAAATATCGCGGCGCAACGATGCTCACGCCGAACCGCTTTGAAGCTGCCGAAGCCTGCGGTTCGGAGAGCTACAACCAAAGTCTGATCGAGGAAAACGGAAACCATCTGTTAAAACAATTATCGTTGAAATATTTGTTGATAACTCAGGGCGAAGACGGAATGACTTTGTTTGAGAAAGACAGGGAAGCTGTGCATCTGCCGGTTGAATCGAAAAATGTTTTTGACGTGACCGGCGCGGGCGATACGGTGATCGCGTGTTTAGCGGCGGCTATCGGAGCCGGGGCGACTTTTTTGGAGGCGGCGAAATTTGCTAATCGCGCCGCCGGATTGGTCATCGAACAAATCGGAACCACGGCAATTACTTTGGAAATGCTCGACCAGACGCGCGGCTAATCGCTCTTGGAATTTGTTCAGGTCTTATATTATGAAAACGAAAATACTTTTTGTCGAAAGAAAAATATCTTCGGCGGTCAGTATCGAAAAAGTTTTTCGGCAGATGGCAAAAAGTCTTTCCAAAGAAAATTTTATTTCGAGTTTTCGGCAGCTTAAATATTCAAACGGAGCTTTGGGAACGATTAAAAATTTATTGTTGTTCAAAAAACCGCCAGCCGATATTTATCATATCACCGGTCACATTCATTATATGGCGTTGGTGCTGCCGAAAATAAATACTATTTTGACGATCCACGATGTTGGAATACTGCACCTCAGAAGCGGTTTAAAACGATTTATCCTGAAGAAATTACTTCTGGATTTGCCGGTCGGAAGATTGAAATACATCACCGCCGTTTCCGAAGCGACGAAAAAGGAAATAGTTTTTTACACCAATTGTGATGAGAGAAAAATACGGGTGATTGAAAATCCTCTCCAAGAGCATTTTAAGGCGACCGAAAAAAAATTTTTCGATGCACGAGAGCCTTTAATTCTACAGATTGGAACGACCGCCAACAAAAACCTCGCCAATTTGATAAAAGCGATTGCCGGCATAAAATGCCGCTTAAAAATTATCGGTGAACTCGATGTCGAAACAGTAAATTTGTTGAAAGAGAGTCGGATAAATTACAAAAACACAATGAATTTGAATGACACCGAAATTAGAAAAGAATATGAGGAAGCCGATATGGTAACTTTCTGTTCGACTTTCGAGGGGTTCGGGCTGCCGATTATCGAAGCTCAAGCGATGCTGACTCCGGTCATCACCAGCGACCTTAGCCCGATGAATGAAGTCGCCGGAGAAGGCGCGGCTTTGGTCAATCCGCACGATTCAAATGAAATTAAAGCTGGTATTCTGCGGATCATCAACGATGAATTATATCGAAATAACTTGGTTAATCACGGAATCCAAAACATCAAAAAATACCGACCGGAGAATGTTGCGTTTAAATACGAAAGTCTTTATAGTGAACTATTTAAGATAGCACACATAACCTAAAACTCTTAAAGCAGATGCTCAACAAATCAACTGAAAAACCGATAGTTTTGATCGTATGTAACTTTTATTTGCCCGGCTATAAAAGCGGCGGCGGTCTCCGAACAATCGTCCATATGGTTGAAAGATTTAAGGAGAAGTATGATTTTCGGTTGATTGCCCGCGATCACGACGGCGATAATGTCCCATATAATTCGGTGAAAATAAATGATTGGAATGACGTTGACGGCACGAAAGTCTTTTATTTGTCAAAAGATAAAGTCAAACTCTCGAAACTGCGCGAACTAATTTTTGAAGTCAATCCGCAGATAATTTACACTAACAGTGTTTTTTCAACCCTGACCATCTTCCTGCTGACTCTCAGAAGGCTCAAATTTATCAACAAAATACCGATCATTCTGGCTCCCGAAGGTGAATTATCCGACGGTGCGCTGCAGTTGAAAGCGGGAAAGAAAAAAGCCTTTAATGCGTTCGCAAAAACCGCCGGACTGTATCGAGATATTATCTGGAAAGTGACCGCCGAACCGGAGAAGTTTGAAACTGAAAGGTTTAAAGGCAGCGGCGGCGAGATTCACATCGCTCCGAATATGCCTTCAAAATCCATCTTTGAGGATTACCGGCAGGAGTTAAAGCCTTTGAAAACAGTCGGGCGAGCAAAAATGATTTTTCTTTCGAGATATATGCGAAAAAAGAATTTCAAATGGCTTCTGGAAAATTTACAGGGCATTGAAGGACATTTGGAGATAGACATCATCGGACCGCTCGAAGATGAAAAATACTGGGCGGAAACTCAAAAGGTGATCAAACATCTGCCGCCGAACATTGAAGTAAATTATCGCGGACACATCCTGCACGAGGAAGTTCCGGCGACTTTGTTCGAGTATAACTTTTTCGTTTTGCCGACACTCGGCGAAAATTTCGGACACGTCTTTGTCGAGGCATTAGCGGTCGGCTGTCCTTTATTAATCAGCGACCGAACGCCGTGGACTAATTTGGAAAGTCGGCAGATCGGATGGGATGTACCTTTGGAAGAATCGGCAAAATGGGTTGAGAAAATCAATTACTGCATAAGTTTAGATAATATAACCTATACTAAACTATCAGCTAATGCGAGATCGTTTGCAGCCGATTGGCTGGCTGACCCGGAAATCGAAGAAAGCACTTTAAGAGTTTTACAAATTGGTTTGAAGATGGCTCAACCGAGTTGAGTTAAACTACCAACATCAATGATTTTAACAACCCCAAATTGACATTAAGCGTCGGCTTGCCGACAGCTACTAAAACGGATTAACTATGAAATTGCTGGTGATAGGCGGCGGCGGAATGCTCGGGCATAAATTGGTTCAGGTTCTCGGAGAAAATTTTGATGTTCGGACAACGATCCGAAAAACTTTTGATGAATACGAAAAATACGATATTTTCAATCCGAATAAAGTTATCGAAAATATTGATGTCGAAAATTTCGGTTCGGTCGAAAAGGCAATCAAAAAAACAAAACCCGATGTGATAATCAACGCGGTCGGTGTTATCAAACAGCTTCCGACGGCGAATAATGTCATAAAAACATTGACGGTCAACGCCATTTTTCCGCACCGGTTACTGGTGATTTCCGAAGAAATCGGGGCGCGTTTGATAAATATTAGCACTGATTGTGTATTCAGCGGAAAAGACGGAAACTATACGGAAACCGATATTTCCGATGCTTTGGATGTCTACGGGAAAAGCAAGTTTTTGGGAGAGACGATTTCGGGAAATTCGCTGACGATTCGCACTTCGATCATCGGTCGTGAATTAAACACTTCGCACAGTTTGGTCGAATGGTTTTTGAGTAACCAAGGAAAGCGGATTAGAGGTTATACGAAAGCTATTTTCTCAGGTTTTCCGACCGTCGTATTGGCGGCGATAATTCGTGATATTATAGCAAATCAGCCGGATTTGCGAGGACTTTATAATGTTTCGAGCGCACCGATAGACAAATATAATTTGCTGAAACTGTTGAAGCAGGCTTACCAGGTAAATATCGAAATCGAACCGTTCGATGATTTCGTCATTGACCGCAGTTTGGATTCGACCGGATTTCGAGAAGCCACCGGATTTAAGCCGCTCGGCTGGCAGGAAATGATTAAAGAAATGGCGGCGGATAATGCACCATACCAAAACACAAGATGAATTTTTTAGAAGGAAAAAAAGTTTTAGTCACCGGCGGAACCGGCTCGCTCGGACAATCGTTGATCCGGCGGATTCTGAGCGGCGAAAAAGGCAAACCGGCGCGAGTGACCGTATTTTCGCGTGATGAAGCCAAGCAGCATTATATGCGGCTGGCATTTTTGCACCGGACGGCGGCGACCGATGATATTATTTATCAAAACTCGCAGGATTTGTTAAATTTTCGGATCGGCGACGTGCGGGATTATTCAGCACTTTTGGGAGCGATGCAGGGAATTGATGTCGTTTTCCACGCCGCCGCCCTCAAACAAGTTCCGTCGTGCGAGTATTTCCCGTTTGAGGCGGTTTTAACCAATATCTGCGGCGCGCAAAACGTCGTTCGGGCGATTCGTGAAAATAGTCTGCCGATTGAAAAAGTCGTCGGAATTTCGACCGATAAAGCCTGCAAGCCGATTAATGTGATGGGAATGACGAAGGCTCTGCAGGAAAGGATTTTGATCGAAGCCAACCTCGACCGTCCCGACACGAGTTTTGTCTGCGTCCGCTACGGCAACGTGATCGCTTCACGCGGTTCAATCGTGCCTTTGTTCGTCGAGCAGGTCAAAAATCGCCAGCCGCTGACCGTCACCCTAAAGGAAATGACGAGGTTTCTGCTGAGTTTGGATAAAGCGGTGGACACGGTTTTCGCGGCACTCGCGGACGGCATCGGCGGTGAAACTTTTATCCCGAAAGTGGCATCGGCAAAGATGACCGATGTCGCAAGGGTTTTGATGGGCAGGGAAGAATTGCCGATCATTTACACGGGCATTCGTCCGGGCGAAAAAGTTCACGAGATAATGGTTTCCGAAGAAGAGTGTTTTCGCACCGTCGAACGCGGCGATTATTACGTCATTATGCCGACGCTGCCCGAACTGCGCCGCCGGCAGGATTTTACACCGGCACTCGGCGGCGAGTATTCGTCGAAGGACGATAATATCTCGCTGGATGCATTGGCAAAACTGCTCGGCGATGCCGACGGTGAAATCGCACGGTTTATGACGGCGGTCGGTTAAAAATATAGCGGCGTATTGATATTGAATTTATGAAAGTAATGACCATATTCGGGACGCGCCCGGAGATTATCAGGCTCAGCCCGGTTTTGAAAATTCTCGATCAGTATTGCGAACACACCACGGTTCACACCGGGCAGAATTACGATGAAAGCCTCAGCGATATTTTTATCAGGGATTTGGAAGTGCGCCCGCCGGACGTTCATTTCGGCATCCGTTCGAGCAGTTTCGGCGAACAGATCGGACAGATTTTGGCGAAAACCGATGAAGTTCTCGAACATTATAAGCCCGACAAAATTCTGATTCTGGGCGACACCAACAGTGCTTTGTCGGCGATTATCGCGGCGCGGCGCGGCATTCCGGTTTTTCATATGGAAGCCGGTAACCGCTGTTTCGACAATCGTGTGCCGGAGGAAGTCAACCGGCGGATAATTGACCATTCAAGCACGATTCTGCTGCCTTACACCGAGCGCAGTAAGGAAAATTTGATTGACGAGGGAATCGAGCGGGCGCGAATTTTCGTGACGGGCAATCCAATCAAAGAAGTGCTGGATATTTTTTCCAAAAAGATTGATGAAAGCGATTCTTTAGCCAAATTCGGCGTGGAAGAGTTTGACTATTTTCTGGTCACGGTGCATCGTTCGGAAAATGTTGACGATCCGGTGCGTCTGAAAAAGATTTTTGAAGGTTTTGCGGCGGTGACGGAAAAATTCAACAAAAAAATGCTGGTCAGTGTCCATCCGCGAACGGCGGAAAAGTTTTCCAAATTCGGCTTCGATTTCGCGTCGGATAAAATAAAACTGCTCGCCCCGCTCGGCTTTTTCGATTTTATAAAATTGGAAAAAAATGCGCTGGCGGTGCTGACCGACAGCGGCACGGTGCAGGAAGAATGCGCGATTTTCGGCATTCCGAACGTCACTCTGCGCGATGTTACGGAACGACCGGAAACCATCGAGTGCGGCAGCAATATTCTTTCGGGGGCGGAAACCGGGGCGATTTTAAGAGCGGTCGAGATGGCGATTTCCCAGACGGCAAATTGGACGGCACCCAAAGAGTATTTGGTGGAAAACGTCGCGCACACGGTTTCAAAAATCGTTTTGGGTTACACAAGCATCAAAAAACATATTTGAGTTTTTGAAAAACACTCTCGATTAAAATGTTTAAGCGGAAAAATTCTCAGACGGCGGGCGAGCAGACGGAAAAGCCGCCTAATAAACGAAAATTTTGGGTAGTCACCGAACTTTATTACCCGGAAGATAATCAGACCGGCTATTATCTCACGCGGATCGCCGAAGGTTTGGCGGAAAACTTCGATGTCAAGGTGATCTGCGGTCAGCCCAATTACGCCGCTCGCGGAACCAAAGCGGCAAAGCGGGAGACTCGGCAGGGAGTTGAAATTTTCCGGGTTTCGGGAACGACGCTCGATAAAGACGTGCTGCCTCTGCGGTTGATCAATATGCTGACGCTCGGCATCTCGATGTTTATCCAATCCGTGCGGAAAATCAGCCGGGGCGAAGCCGTGCTGGTCGTGTCCGCGCCGCCGTCGCTGCCCTTCGGCACGGCTCTGGCGGCGAAAATTCGCCGTGCCGGATACAGCGTTATTCTACAGGATAAATACCCGGAGATTCTCATCGCCGTCGGCAAAGCGCAGCCGCAATCTTTATTCTGCCGCGCTCTGAATCGTCTGAATACGCGGCTCTACGACGCGGCGGATAAAATCGTCGTCGTCGGGCGCGATATGAAGGAACTAACGGCGAGTCAAATGTCGAGCGAATCAGATGGGAGAGATAAAATTGCGGTGATTCAGAATTGGGCGGCACTCGAAGAAGTCGAACCGCTGCCGAAAAGCGAAAATCCGCTGCTCAAAGAGTTGGGACTGCTCGATAAATTCGTCTTTTTATACGCGGGCAATATGGGACATCCGCAGGACTTGGAGAGCATCATTGAATGCGCCGAAAAATTGAAAGACGATAACCGGTTTCATTTTTTATTTATCGGTTCGGGGGTCAAAAGAAAATGGCTGGAGAGGGCAGTCGGCGAAAAAAAATTGGCGAACGTGACGGTCATCGCGCCGCGCCATCGCAGTCAGCAAAAGATATTTCTCAATGCGTGTGATGTCGGTCTGGTGCCGCTGGTCAGCCGGATGTACGGCGTGGCGATGCCGAGCCGGACGTATAATTTTTTGGCGGCGGGCAAACCGATTCTGGCTTTAACCGAAGCCGGTTCGGAAATCGCGCAAGTTATCGAAGAGGATCGGGTCGGGTGGTTCGTGCCGCCGCACGACGCGGAAAGCCTGCGCCGGATGATTGATAAAATTTACGCCGAGCGCGATAAAATTCCCGCGATGAGTCAACGCGCCCGGCAATCTGCCCTGGAAAAATATTCGGTCGAAGCGGCGATAGACAAATTTAATAAGGTTTTCGCCCGCCGGAATGCGTCTGATAAAGAAGGGCGGCGAGTCTGATCGTTTTTGAGCATTCCAGCGCAGAAACCACTAAATGATAATATGAAAAGAGACCGAATCTAATTCAGCAGATAAATTTAACCCCTGAAGTGTTTGAAGTTTTATCTTTCATCAGCATTTTCGCCGCCACACTGTCGGGCGTGGAATTCTTCCGACGCTGGAGTTTGCGCCGCGAGCTTTTCGACGTGCCGAACGAGCGCAGTTCGCACACGCAGCCGACTCCGCGCGGCGGCGGCGCAATTATCGTCGCGGTCAGTTTAACCGCCTACGTCGTCTACACGGTTTTCATTTCCGGCACCTTTGTCTGGGGTTATTTATTGGGAGCGATTTTAGTCGCCGGTGTGAGCTGGCTGGACGATTTGTATTCGGTGTCATTTCTCTGGCGATTTTCGGTTCACGCGCTAGCGGCGGTCATCATTATTCTGACGCTCGGAAGTTTCGGAGAACTGACCGTCCCGCTGCTCGGCACATATTACTTCGGCATTTTTGGCAGCATCGTGACCTTTTTATGGATTGTGTGGCTCACCAACGCTTACAATTTTATGGACGGCATTGACGGCATTGCCGGTTTGCAAGCCGTGACCGCAGGGATCGGCTGGCTGCTGATCGGGCGGCTTCTGGGGTTTGAGACCGCCGGATTTTACGGCGGTGTGCTGGCATCTTCGAGTCTGGGTTTTCTAATCCATAACTGGCAGCCGGCAAAGATTTTTATGGGCGATGTCGGCAGTGCTTTTTCAGGTTATAGTTTTGCGGTAATTCCGCTGCTGGCGAAAAATGAAGCGGGGGCGGACGATGCCAACTCGTCGTATTTATTTTTCAGCGCGGCGGCTCTGGTCTGGCTGTTTGTCTTCGACACGTTTTTAACCTTCGGGCGGCGGCTTTTTAAAGGTGAAAAAGTTTGGAACGCGCACCGCCGACACCTCTATCAAAGTTTAGTGCAGAGCGGTCACACGCACCGCTCGGTGACGAGTTTATACGGAATCATCTCGGCGATAATCGGACTGAATCTATATATTTGGCTGGCGGGAAAACCTTCATCTAAAGAATCCTGGATGTTTCCGGCAGTCATCGCCGGGTCGAGTGCGGGACTAATGATTTATCAGTATTACAGACGGAGAAATCCTATCCCAGCAGCCGAGTAAACCGAACATACCGAACGAACCGATTGAGCGGTGCGGTTCGAGAACGACGGTCGCCGCCGAACCGAAAGCCGATGAATAAAAATTCTAAAATCAAAGCCGTCGAGCGGCAAATAAACGAAGGACAAATTAGCTTTAAGGCATTTGAAGTAAAAATCGGAATCGTGTGCGCCGAAGAAAATCTTTTGAGAATGATCGCGTTTCAGCTATCGGAAATTTTCCCGAACGGTTTCGAGCCAATCGAGACGAGGGAAATCGAGTATAATTTTTCGATCCGGGCGCGAACCTCCGGCGCACTGGATTTATACCGGAATGAGGAAAAAGTCCTCAATGGAACCTCCAGAGAAAATTTTCCGGAGGCGTTGGAAAGTCAACTGCGGGTGACGATTGCCGAGTTCGCGGTCGGCAAAGTTTTTTTGCACGCCGGAGTCATCGGCTGGAAAGGGCGGGCGATTGTCATTCCCGCTCGGAGTTTTGCCGGCAAGACGACGCTGGTTGCCGCGCTGGTCAGGAAAGGAGCTTTGTATTACTCGGACGAGTTTGCGGTTTTAGATGCGGAAGGAAATGTGCAGCCGTTTCCGAAAATGCTCTCGATCAGAGGTATCATAGACGATTATCGGCAGGTGAATTGTCCGGTCGAGTCGCTCGGCGGAATCGCCGGCAGCCAAACATTGCCGGTCGGAATGGTTCTGATTTGCGAATACGATTTTAAGCGCAACACCGAAAAAAATAGAAAGCCTGAAATACTCAGTCGCGGCGAAGGAATTATGGAGATTCTGCCGCACACACTGCCTTTGAGAAATAATCCGAAATTTACTTTAGAGGTCTTGAATAAACTTGCGAGTCGTGCCATAATCGTCAGAATCGTGAGGAGTGAAGCCGACAGTTTTGCCGTCTGGCTTCTGAAATACTTTGAATCGAGCGTAATACACCCTTCAATCTAAAACATCTACAAAAAAGCTAAATTTTTGAGGAGAAAGAAAATATGAATAACCCGCAATTACCAGTCGCCCGTAAAGAAGGTTTGGTTATACAGGAAATGCCTGATGAGATTCTGGTCTATGATCTGGAAACAAATAAGGCTCACTG
>JAJAZE010000209.1 GCA_026785925.1 Pyrinomonadaceae bacterium | reverse complement strand
TGGAGAATTTTTAGAACTTTCTCCAAGAGATTTTAGAAAATATCAGCTAAAGTTTTCAGTTTTATCGAACCGGACAAATTATTTTGACGACATTTATCTCGAATTTTGAGCTATGCAATTTTCAGACCGCTCAGTAATGAGAAAAAACAGGCGAAGACCGCTTTTTTATCAGCAAATCTTCGCCCGCATCTTTCGATGAAGTTAAGTGTTCAATCAATTATCTGAGTAATGAAAGAACAGCCTGGCTCGACTGATTTGCCTGGGCGAGAGCTGCGACTCCAGCCTGCTGCAGCGTGTTGATACGCGACATATTCGATGCTTCGGCAGCGATGTCGGCATCACGAATTGAAGATTCAGCCGCCTGATAATTGGTCATCTGCGTTGAAGCAAGATCAATTGCCTGACTCAGATTGTTTTGACCCGCACCGACCCTTCCCTGGATGCTACCCAGTGTTCCGACTGCCGTTCTGATAGTTTGGATAGCAGTTTTCGCAGCCGCTTCAGTGGAAATATTGAGAGTGCCAACACCCAGACCTGTACTGTCAGCCGCGCTGGTTGAAAGGTCAACCGAAACGACGTTGCCGGAAGCCGAAGCCGAAGCGCCGCCGCCGACATAAACATCAATTTGTTTGGCAAAACGTGACGTAGCGTCAGGAACAAAAGCTGCGGTAGCTAATCCGATATTCTGAGCCTGACGGTCAATTTCTCCGACAACCTTCGTCAATTCTGCGGTCAATATGGCGCGATCACCGGAAAAGGTTCCCGATGCCGATTGCGCGGCGAGCGATGAAGCCCGGTCGAGCAAACCCGAAATGGTGTTCAGACCGCCGTCAACGATTTGCAAAGATGAAAGACCGTCATTTGCGTTGCGAACGCCCTGCGACAGAACACTGATATCACTGCGATAGTTGTTGGCGACTGATAAACCGGCAGCGTCGTCGCCCGATTTATTGATACGCAGTCCGGACGACAAGCGTTGCAAAGTTTGATTAAGTTGGTTGCCCGAAGCCGCTAGTTTCGATTGTGCCGCTTGCGACGACATGTTGTTTAATAATGAAATAGCCATGATTTTTGTTCCTCCGTGAACTGTGTTGCTAATTGACCGCTGCATCCGTGCGTTGGTCGGTTGTGATTTTTTGAATTTGGATCGCCGCTGCGTTCCGTACATCTGGCTTATCGGCGGGCGAAATGAAAACTTTAGGAAAAATTAAATTTATTTTCGTTTTTAATTCTTCAGTGTAAAAGAGCCGAAATTATTTAAAAATCTTAGAATTCACAAACGCGGATTTTTATCTTTGTCGCCGTTGGCGACGAAAACTATTTATTGCTTGGAGTGAGTAAAAAATCGAATTATTTTTTAACGATTGAGTAGAACGACATCAACGCGGCGGTTTTGGGCGCGATTGGCGGCGGTCGCATTATCAACGACCGGCTGAAATCCGCCGTAGCCCGCCGCCGAAAGTCTTTCGGGAGCGATTCCGCTTTCGGCGAGGCGAACCAGAACCGAAGCGGCGCGGGCGGTCGAGAGTTCCCAGTTTGACGGGTAGCGCGAGTTTGAAATCGGTGTCGAATCGGTGTGACCTTCGACGCGCACGGGCAGCGCGGTTTCTTTTAAGGATTCGGCGAGCGCACTGATCGCGCTTTCGGCATCGGCGTTGACGGAGGCTTCGCCGGCGGCGAAAAATCCGGCTTCCGACAGCGAAATTATCAAACCGCGTTCGGTTTGCCGCATTTTCGTTTTCTGCATCAAAACCGGATTTTCCGTTAACTTGCGGGCGAAAGCGTCGCGGTCGTCAGTCTTGAACGCTTCGCTGCCCGGCAAAATTCCGCTGCCGGCGGTGTTTTCTCCGCCGAAAGCGGCGGCGATTTTTCGCGCCCGTTCGTGGTCGCTTGCCGCATACATTACGATAAACAACGCCAGCAGCAGCGTCATCAAATCGGCGTAGGAAATCATCCAGCGGTCGGTGTGACCGCTTTCGGCGCGGCGTAATTTCAGGCGGCTGCTTCTCATTTTCGCAAATTAAATTTATTGATAATCGCGCGCGGCGTTTCTTTGGCGGCGAGCGAAAGAATCACGACGGCGATTTCCTCGCGGCGTTTCATTTGCGCTTCGTGCCGTTCGCGCAAACGCGCGGCGAGTGGAAAAAAAAGTATATTCGCCAGCCCGATGCCGTAAATCGTGGCGACGAACGCGGTGGCGATGCCGATGCCGAGCGAATCGGGTTTATCCAAAACGCGCAAAACCGTAATCAAACCAAGCACCGCGCCGATGATTCCGAAAGTCGGTGCGAATCCGCCAGCCGCTTCAAAAGTCGCCGAATCGTGCAAGCCTAATTCATCTTCCGCGTCCAGTCGGCGCGTTAAAACCTGTCTGAGTTGTTCGGATTCGGCGTGGTCGGCGAGGAACGTCAAACCCTGTGAAATAAGCGCGTCGGGACAACTTTCGGCGTAATCTTCATAAGCCTTGACACCGTTTTTGCGGGCGGAGCGCGACAGCCAGGCGAGTTTTGCCAGCTCGACATTGTGCGCGTCGGAATCGTCGCCTTTTAATCGCAATTGCCAGACGGCGCGCATTGCGCTGATAACTCCGACCGTTCCGCGCCGGACAATAACCGCGCCGAGCGTTCCGCCGCCGACAATCAAAGCCGCCGTCGGATGCCACAAAAAGCCGAGATTCAAACCTTCGAACCACGCGCCCGCGCAGATTGCCGTCAAACTGATGCCGACACCGAGCCAGATTGTCCAATCGAAGCGTTTCATCGTTTTGATTTAACGCGAACGTGAGCCGACAGATTTTCGAGCGCGTTTTCTTCGCTTTCGTCTGAAATCGCGGCGGCGCGGTTGGCTTCCTGAATTTCGGTGAAAACCTCGAATCGGTGAACCGAAGTTTCGCCCGGCGCGGTGATTCCGAGCCGCACGCCTTCGCCGCTGATTGATAAAATCTCGATGACGACTTCATTGCCGATAACGATTTTTTCGCCTGCGCGACGTGATAATACGAGCATGAAATTTAATTTTGCGGCAGAGTTTCTGCCAGTTGATACCGGCTGTCGGTCAAAATGCACTGCGTTCCGCGTTTCGTGTCGGCGTTGATAAATATCGGAGCGCGCAGATTAATGGTCGTTTTACGCCAGTCCGAAGATATTTTGACGATGGCGAGCGTTTTCAAATCCGCGCCGCGCATCTCGCTCGGCAGCGAAGGCTTGTAATCGGCGTAAATTTCCGCCGGATTGACGACGATAAAACGCTTTAATTCATCGTCAACCGAAGTCAGCCAGCAAAACGGCGCGTATTCCGGCAGCGGAATCAAAACCGCGCGGCGCATTTCCGGCAAACCGATTAAACCTTCGGCAAAATCAATAATTTCGCTTTCATCATACATATATTCGTTTCCTTGTATTTCGAGTTTAGACATAAGAGGGATTTTTTGAAAGGATTTCGATTAATTTATAACTCCGGCTGCGCCGAAATTTTAACCGAGATAATCAAACAGCGAACGGCGGCTGGAGGCGGCAATCTGCAAGGTCGCTTCAAAACTGCGCTGCGCGTCGGCGAATTCGAGCGCGGTTCCGGCAAAATCCGCGCCTTCGATATTCGTCGCCTGTTCGTCGAGCGACAGGAAATTACCGGTTAAATTTTCCAGCGCAATTTCGGATGTTTTCATATTCGTGCCGACAATCAATCGCGCGTTTGTCGCCGCGTCGTTATAAACGACGAGACGCGCGTTAGCGTTGACGAGCGTCGCGCGGTCGTTCGCGGCGTTTCCCGTGCCGCGCAAAGCAGCGGCGGCGGCGGTTAAATCGGCGAAAATATCCGAGCTTGCATCGGAGAAAATTTTGTCCGCCGTGACGCCCGAAGCGATGGCGTTTGATCCCGGCTCGATTTGCACGAATTGCGCGGCGGTCGGCGCGGCTGCCGGCACACGGGTTGTCGGATCGAACGGCGGGACGTTTTGCCTGGTGCCGCCGAAAACATATTCGTCGCCGCTTTTTGAGTTAGCGATGTTTAAGATTCTGTCGCGCAGCGATTCGAGTTCGGTCGCCAATACATTTCGCGCTTCCTGCGTCGTCGTGCCGGTCAAACCCTGCGAAATCGCCGAGCGGGTGCGGTCGAGAGAAATTTGATAACTTTCGAGCGAATTGTCGGCGGTGGTCAGTTTGGTATTGACGGTTTGCGCGCTGCGCTGAAACTGTTCGATTTGCTTTTGCGAAGTTCGCAGATTCAAAACCGCTTCCGCACCGTTCGGATCGTCCGACGCGCGATTGATGCGCTTGCCGGTCGTCAGCCGTTCCTGCAAAACGTCTATGCGGCTGCGCTGCGCTCCGATGCGCGTCGTTAAATCGGTTTTGCTGTCAGTTACTCGATAAATCATTGTTTTTCACCGCCTTAAAAAATTATTGAGCGAGCGAGAGAATCGTCTGCGTCATTTCGTCGGCGATTTTCATAAAGCGGGCGGCGGCTTCGTAGGCTTTCTGATACTGCATCAGATTGATCGCTTCTTCGTCGAGCGACACGCCGGAAATTGATTCGCGCTGCGCGGTCAACTGCGAGATAATCGCCGCCTGCGTTTGCAGCGCGTCGTCCGCTGTGCGAACTTGTTCGCCGGCTTCGGAAATCATCGAACTGAAAATCGAACTGAACGAGCCGGTTTGCGAATTGACGGTTGAATTTTGGTCGGTCAGCAAATTGGCAATCGCGCCCGCAATTGTGCCGGTTTGTCCGGGCTGAGTGAGCGGCGAAGCGACGACGAGGTGCGGATTCGCCGTGATTGCCGCATTGATTTTAATGTTCGCGGCGGTGACGGGCGTTGTCGAATCGTCGAAAAATTTTCCGCCCGCGTTGCCGTCCAAATCCGTTCCCGATGTGTGCAGAGTGTTGACGCGGCTAACGACCGACGCGGCTAAACCGTCGAGCGTCGCAATTTGTTTTGAAGTTTCGCCGAGCGCGTCCTGCAATCCGCGAATTGCGCCTTCGTCAAAAACCGCCGGTTGTCCGTCAATCGCAATCGAAGATAATCCGAGCGGCGGCGTGTCGGTCACGGTCAGCTTAAACGCTTTTTCGCCGGAAACGAGAGCGCGTCCTTCGCCGATGGTGACGGTCAGCGTTCCGTCGCTGTTTTGCGTCGCCCGTGCGCCGGTTAATTTGGAAATTTGTTTGGCGAATTCGCCGCGCTGGTCGCGCAGCCCCGAAGCGTTGCCGCCGGTCGCTTCCGACGTTTGAATTTTTACGTTGAGGTCGGCGATTTTTTCCGACAGTGAATTCGCCTGTTCGACGTTGGCGCGAATTTGCCCGTCGGTTCCGAGTTGAATTTCACCGAGACGGCTGCGCGTCGTTTGAAACGCATTGGCGATGCCCGCGCCTTTCTGGGCGACGGCGGCGCGCAGCGCGACCGAGTTCGGATTCGCTTCGAGATCGCGGAACGAGCCGAAAAAATTGTTCAGAGAGTTTTGCAAACCGCCGTTTTCGCTGCCCTGCAAAGTCGCTTCGACGGGTGCGAGCGCGTTGCGGCGAGCGTTTAATCTGCCCGCGATGCCGGTTTCGGTTTGCAGTCTCGATTCGATAAAATTGTCGCGGAAATCCTGCACGCCCGCAATCGTCACGCCGTTTCCGACCGAGTAGCCGTTGAAATTCGCCGAAGTTGATTCGACAAGCTGCACGCGCTGGCGCGAATAACCCGGCGTATTGACGTTGGCGATATTTTGTCCGGTGACGCTGATTCCCGCTTGATTGGCGTTCAACGCGCGTCGCCCGATTTCAAAAGCTGAAAAATTAATACTCATTCGGGAAATCTCCTCAACCGTATCTTGAAACCGGAGCGCGATAGGTCATCGGCGGAACGCCGCACATTTGAATGCAGGCGGTCGAAAACGACGAACCGCCGAGCGCGAGGCTCGTCGCGCGTCCGGCGATTTTTTGAAAACTGCGGGCGTTTTCCAGAAGTTTTTTCGCCGCCGCATCGAATTGTTCGCGCGCGTCCGCGTCGAGCGCGGTTTTTTCCGGCTGATTCGCCCGCGTTTCGGCAAAATTTGTCAGCGCGGAAGTGATTTCGAGCAGCCGCGAACGCATCCGCAAAAGATCGGTTTCGCCGGCTTTCGTTAAAGATTCGATTCTGCCCGGTTCGCCGCCGACGAGCGCGACGGTCAACTGCTGCGCCGCCGATTCGAGACGCGAATACGCCGCCGATTGTTCGGTCATTAAACTGGCGACTTTGCGAATTAAATCATTCTGCATAATTATTTTTTCCGGTCGGCGAAAACCGCGCGGCGACTGATCGGCGAAAAATTGTTTTTCGATCTTCCCGGTATTACTTGTCCGCTTTTTACTCGGCTTCGTGTTTCAAAATCGCGGCGGCGATGTCTTCGCTCGCCGGATTGTAATTTCCCGTCGCAATCCGCGCTTGCAGATCGTTGACCTTTTCGGTTCGGATGTCGGGAAGCTGCTTGATTTGGTCAACCAGTTTGCCGACTTTCGACGCTTCGCTGGAAAATTGCAGACGATCACTGCTGATTGTCGCTTCGCCGCCGACCGCTGTTTTCGCGTCGGTTTTTTTCGTATCGGTGTGCCGCGCCGACTGAATCGCCTTGGCATCGCCCGCTTTATCGAAATTTATTTTACCCATCATAAATTCTCCCTGAGAATATCTTATCCATTTTACCTATCGGCGCGAACCGGTAAAACATTAGATAAAAATTTATGCGGGTTGACGGCGATGCCGTC
>JAJAZE010000208.1 GCA_026785925.1 Pyrinomonadaceae bacterium | reverse complement strand
CGCACATAAAATTGACGTGGATGTTGCCGTCGCCGGCGTGTCCGAAGTTGGCGACGAAGGTGTTGTGAGCGCGTCCGATGTCTTCGATTTTGGCGATGAGTTCGGGAACTTTCGAGCGCGGGACGACGACATCTTCGTTGAGTTTGAGTGTGCCGTATTTCATCAAACTCGGCGAGATGGCGCGGCGCACGTCCCAGAGTTTGTCTTCTTCTTCTTTGGTGCGCGAGCGCAGGATGTCGAAGCCGCCGTTTGTCTGCAAAATCCGCTCTATCATCTGCGCGTTACGCTCGACTTCTTCCTTGAAACCGTCAACGGCGACGATCAAAATCGCGTTCGCGTCTTTCGATAAACCGAATGCGAAATTCTGCTCGATTGCGCCGATGCAGTTGCGGTCAACGACTTCCATCGCCATCGGCAGTAAGCCTTCGGGCGTGAATTTCGTGAGGACTTTGCACGCAAGTTCCATTGATTTGAACGAAGCGCGAACGGTCGCCGTCGCTTCGGGCATCGGCAGCAGTTTGAGCGTCGCTTCGGTGATAATTCCCAACATTCCTTCCGAACCGCACATTAAGCCGGTCAAATCGAAACCGACGACGTTTTTAACGGTTTTGCCGCCGGTGCGAATGATTTCGCCGGTCGCCGTGACGACTTCCAAGCCCAAAACCGAATGTTTCGTGACACCGTATTTCGGCGTTCGCATTCCGCCCGCGTTTTCGGCGATGTTGCCGCCGATAAACGAATCTTTGTAACTCGCCGGATCAGGCGGGAAGAGCAGTCCGTGTTTTTCGA
This sequence comes from Pyrinomonadaceae bacterium, assembly GCA_026785925.1. Taxonomy (GTDB): domain Bacteria; phylum Acidobacteriota; class Blastocatellia; order Pyrinomonadales; family Pyrinomonadaceae. Next base: position 3,061 of record JAJAZE010000208.1, on the reverse strand, counting down.
CCGCTTGCTGAAGCGCATAAGTCGTCAATCCCGGCTGGCAAACAACATACAAATCATCGGCGGAAATTTCCAGAATCTTATTCATTCGATCAGTCCCGACAACAATCCCGCCGTCCACCGGAACCGCGCCGCCCGTATAGCCGACACCGCCGCCTCTTGCCGTAACGGGAAATGTTTCCGAATTGGCGAGTTTCAAAATCTCCGACATCTGCGCGGTCGTTTCGGGAAAAACAACCGCTTCGGGCGGAAATTTCTCTTTGACGGCATCCGCGCCGTAAGGCTCGACCTTTTCCGGCTCGACTAAAACATTTTCTGCGCCGACGATATTTTGTAATTTCTCGATTACTTCAGGCTTTGAAGCGTTCGTCGTGGCGCGTGGTTTTGATTGGAAATGGATTGATGAATACATTTTTCAGGCGACCTTTTTCACTTTTCCGGCGTTGTCTTTTTTACCTGAAAGCGAAACGTATGTTCGTCCGCTTTCCTTTTGTTTTTTTTGTAAATCTTCAAATATTTTTCGCAGATCGTAATCAAACTGTTTGGCATATTCGTCGCGCAAACGGCGTGTTTCTTCGATAATTTCATCTTTTATCATAATCATTCTCCCAAAAGTTCTTCGGGTGTGCAGATCGTTACCGGCTCGAAGCCTTCGTCCCGACAAACCTTCTCTATTTTAGACTGCATTTGAGCATTTGCAATGTGTTTGAAGTTCCACGTCAGCAGAAAATTCATTTGCTCAACGGTCGCAATGGCGATGTGCAGCGCGTCAGCGACGGAATTTTCGGGAACGGCTTTGCGTTTGACCAAAATTTCCGCCAACTCGACGGCTTTCTCCGAAGTCGCCAGATTTTTCAGCGTTTTGATGATTTTCAATCTTCTTTTCGACATCAAAACATTTCCCGCACTTGCTTCCTGTTCCACCAAATCCGACACAAATAACTCATATTTTTGCCGATTATGTTCCCACCAATCCTCAGTAATTTTTTGACGCGCAAGCACGATCACATCCCGACTTTGATAAGCAGTCAGATAGCTGATTATTGAGGCTTCAAGATAAACGGCGGGTTTCATAAATTTACTTTATTTGCGTGTCCGTCCATTCGTCGCCGATGTCGGTTTGGTGGATATAATCATCGTTTTTCCACAACGAAAAACGATACGGCAAATTTACATCAATCAGATATTTCGCCATTTTACACGACCGACTTGATTACAAAATTTCTATTCATCAAATTGGCGGCAAACTCCAGACAAGCCGTAATATCGGCGCGTTCGAGCGACGGATACTGATTTAAAATTTCTTCCGCGCTCTCACCGGCGGTCAAAAATTCTAAAATCGTCTGCACCGTAATCCTTTTGCCGCGAATTATAGGTTTTCCGCCGCAAACATTTTCGTCAATCGTGATTCTGTTTGAAACAAACTCCATACTTTCACCTCACTTGTTAAATTTTAACACTCTTTGCGCCGTAAGATTCAACCTTTGACGGCTCAACTAAAACATTATCCGCGACGACGATATTTTGTAATTTCTCGATTACTTCAGGTTTTGAAGCATTGGTCGCGGCGCGTGGTTTGGCATTGAAATGGATTGATTGAAACATAATTGAAAATTAAAAATCGCCCGGCAAGCCAAAGTATTCATAACGCGGCTGGTTGTTCGAGCTTGGCAGAATAAAGAAAACTTTCGCGCCGTCAATCGTTCGCGTGACCGCCGCGTCGGTTTTGCCGTCGCCGTCGTAATCGCCGAGTTTCGGCAAATCCGACGATAAACCCCAGCGGATAACTTGCAGTTGACTGTCAAAACTGCGGCGAATATAGAAAACACGCTGACCGTTTTCGTTGCGAATGACCAGCATATCCGCCGCGCCGTCGCCGTCGAAATCGGTGCGTCCGGTAAAAAATGCGTCGGAACTCAAGCCCCATTGAACGGCGTAAAATTGCCCGTCGGAGGTGCGCTGGACATACCAGACGCGCTTCCCGTTTTCGCTGTGGGCGACGGCTAAATCGGCTTTGCCGTCGCGGTCGTAATCGTTCGGCGCGGGAACATCGCCCGATTGTCCGAAGCGTTCCGAGCGAAATGCGCCGGTCGAGCTTTCGATGATATACCAGACACCGGCGCGAAAAACCGCGATGTCGGCGCGTCCGTCGCCATCGTAATCGGCGGCGGCGAAAAAGTCGCCGAGCGTCGAACTTCCCCACTGCGTTTCCTGCAAAACATTGGTCGAACTGCTGAAAATTCGCCAGATAACTTCCGAATTATAACGCGCCGTCGAGAAATCGGATTTGCCGTCACCATCAAAATCGAGCGTTAGCGAAACCGAATCGCCCGTTTGTCCGATTGGTCGGGCAAGCAGATTTCCGTTCAAACTGCTCTGCGCGTAGAAACTGTTGTTTGAATTGCGGTAAACCGTCAAATCGGTGCGCCCGTCGCCGTCGAAATCGTTGTAAGTTCCGTTGGCGAGGTGAATCTGCCCGCGAATTTCGCCGTTCGGGAAATTTGCCGAGTTGAAATTGATGTAAAGTCTGTTCGAGCGAATTTCGGAAAATGACGGTGCGGTGCCAAAGAAACTTAAGGCAAATCCGCCGCTCTGACTTGGTGCGCCCTGTCTGGTAAAAGTGAATATCGCCGGTGCGTTTTCGCCAACCGCCGCATTGCCGTGAATGCTGAAAGATGTCAATCCGGTCGAAAAACCCGAATAATTACAAGTTAGGTTTCCGCCGTTCTGGATTTCATTAAGCGTTAAAAGACAGACGGCTTTGGCACTTGAATTATTCGCTGGAACAGTTTGCAATCCCGTTAAATTGGCAATGAATTTTTGTTGCGCCTGAACTGAAACATTAATAAACAAAATGCCCGCCAAGATTGTCGTGTGACAGAAGAGTTTTTTCAGAATGTTGATTTTCATAAAGTCGTTGAATCAATGGTTCGGACACTTTTCTGAGTAGTGATTCCCGTAAGTCGTTTATTTTCAATAGCGGCTGAATTAAATGCAAGTTAGGTTTGGAGCTAACTTGCATTTAATTAATAAAGCACTCGAAAAATCGTTGATTTACTGAGCT
>JAJAZE010000207.1 GCA_026785925.1 Pyrinomonadaceae bacterium | reverse complement strand
GGTTTGTAATTCCTGCCAAATGTTCGTCAACCAAAAACTCATTCCCAGTAACACAAACCGATAGGCGGCATTCGGACTCGTTGTCCAGCCGCGCACTTTTTTCGCGCACCGATAACTTGCCTCGATGCCAAACCTTTTCCGATACTTTTCTTTGACCTTTTTGGCACTTAGTTTCTCGTCACATTCGACCAAGATATACGCCAGCCATTTGGCTTTTCGCACTTTCCTGCCTTTTTTCGTGGTCGTCGTAAAGCCCTTGAACATCGCCATTTCGACTTCTTCAACTCCGTGTTTCACACTTTTGAAAACGTGCTTCGTGCGATAACTTTTCTTTCCGACACATAACGCTTTGACTCCGCCGGTCGTGCCCCGAATCGGACACGCAATGATTGCCGTTTGTTTGATTTCTTTCAAATACTGCACCAACCCGACTCCTTCAAAACCCCGATCTAAATACAAACATTTGACCTCTATCTCTAATCCCTGCAACCGTTTCATTAAATACTCGACCACTTCTTTGACACTTTCATTCGGCAAGACGAACTTGATTCCCAACGTCAACCGATAACCGTTTTTGATGATATAGCAGGTCGCCACCCGATACATTTTCGTCGTTCCCTGCTTGGCTTGTCCGCCGACCCACAACCCTTCGGCTTGCTCTGTTTTGCCATAATACGGCTGGTCGTGAAAGTCCATCGCCACTTCTAATTTCTCGCCTCTGAGGTCACTACTCAAACTCTTTTGTAACCCGACATTGATTGATTCCTGTAACTGAGCTAAATTCTCAACCGCAAATTGCTCGTTGAAATAACCGCGAATAGTTTCCGCTCCGACTTTGATTTTCAAATCGGCACAAACCTGTTCAATCGTCTCTTTACCGACGGAAACTGCCAGCAAAACATCCAATAATGCTGCGGTCGTGCAAGCATAGCCCTCTGCTCGAAGCGGCAAAACTGCTCCAATCCGGCTTCTCGCTTTGGTCAAGACTGCCGTTCCCGATAAACTCGTGTTATTTTTTAAGCCGGGCTTGACTGCTTTTTTTGGTTCTTTTTTCAAACATCTAAACTGACAAAAGTTTTCAAGTCCGACAAGTCAACTTTCACAATTTGGATCTACTGATTCTGGCGAGTGCCGATGCCGAAGGCGTTATCGCCGTTTGGGACGCAAATTCAAATAGCCTTGTAAAAACTCTCGCCGGACAAATCGCGCCGCTCGGCTCTTTAGCCGTCAGTTCCGACAATAAACTCATCGCCGCCGGAAGCGCGGATAAAACCGTTAAAATCTGGGATTTGGAAAACGGGCAACTGCTCCACTCGCTTGCCGGACACGAAAAGGCGATTTCGGCTGTGGCTTTCAGCCCGAACAACCGATTCGCGGCGAGCGGCGGCTGGGACAGCAAATTGAAAATCTGGGACGCGCGTGCGGGAACTGAAATCAAAAATCTGACGGGGCATATTTCCGTTATTGACTCGCTCTGCTTCAGTCCTGACGGAAAAATCCTGGCGAGTTCGAGTTCCGACGAAACGATAAAATTCTGGAATGTGGACACCGGCAAACTAATCAATACAATTAAAGTCGAAAGCAAGCTGCCGTATTTTTCCATCCAATTCAGCCCCGACGGAAAACATCTGGCGGGCGGGCATTTTTACGAATATACGGTTTGGGACGCGGCAACCGGAAAAATCGTCTTCAGCAATCGGCAGGAAATCGCAAACATCGCCGGAAGATATTCAATTAAAGACCGCACGGTCAAATACACGCCGCCCGGCACGCTCGGCGTGGGCGCGCTGTTCTCGGTCTTAAACGGCAACTCGGTCGCTTACAGCCCCGACGGAAAAACATTGATGGTGCGGCAATCAACCGGACTGAATTTGCTCGACGCGGCGACGGGCGAGAAAAAACTCAACCTCGAAGGCGATTTCTGGCAAGTCAAATCATTTTCCTTCAGCGCGGACGGAAAATTTTTAATCGGCGGCGGCGAACGCGACGGCAGCGTAAAAATCTGGGACGCGGAAAGCGGAAAAATCATCTCCGAATTCAAAGAGCGTTCGGCGGGCGGCGTGTCGGCGTTGTTCGTCGGCAAAAACGGAAAAACGCTTATCAATACGAGTCAGGACGGACTTATCAGAATCTGGGATTTACCGGCAGGCAGACTGTTTGTTGTACTGACGACGATTGGCGAAGACGATTGGGTAGTGGCTTCGTCTAACGGCTTTTTCGATGCTTCACCGAACGCCGAGAAAAAATTGGCTTATGATTTTCGCTCCGAAGTAATCGGCGCGGAACAGCTTAAATCGCGTTTTTACGTCAAGCGGGGGTATTAGGCACAAAGGCACATTTTTTTACTCTAAGAGCTTAATTTTTCCTTCAAATCCGCTCATTTTCATGAAAATTCATTAATTTTTGCTTAATTTTCTTCATTTTTG
>JAJAZE010000206.1 GCA_026785925.1 Pyrinomonadaceae bacterium | reverse complement strand
GCATAAAACTGAGAACAAGATTTTCGCCCAATACCACATAATTCAATTTTGGATTTTAGATTTTGGATTGCCTGTAAATCTACGCTGCTCTTAAATTTTATGTTCCAAAGTTCAAAAAGATTATGTGGCAGTCTCGATAAATAATCCAAAATCTAAAATCAAGCGGCTTCGCCGATCATATTAGCGACGATCTTCCCGGACGACATCACGCCCGGCAAACCCGCGCCGGGATGCGTTCCCGCGCCGACGAAATAGAGATTCGGAACGTCTTCGCTCAAGTTGTGCGGGCGCAGCCACGCCGATTGAAAAAGCGTCGGCTCGACTCCGAACGCATTGCCTAAATAACTGTTCAAAGTATTTTCAAAATGCGGCGGGTCAATGTGCGTTTCCGAAACGATATGCTTTCGCAAATCGGGCATATAATGTTTTTCGAGATACTCGTAAATCTTTTGTTTGTAAGGTTCAGCAGCGATTTTCCAGTCAATTTCGCCGCCCAGATTCGGCACGGGCGATAAAACATACCAGCAGTCGCAGCCATCGGGCGCGAGGCTTGGATCAGTCGCGGTCGGGCGATGCAGGTAAAGCGAAAAATCGTCGGCGAGCGTTTTATCAACGAAAATTTCGTCCAGCAAACCTTTGTAGCGATTGCCCAGAATGATTTCGTGATGCGCCATATTTTCGTATTTCTTATCGGTTCCGAAATAGATGACGAACAAAGACATCGAATAAGTCAGCGACTTAACTTTTTTGTCCGTGTATTTTTTGCGAAATTTGGCGGGAATCAAATCGAGATAAGTTCGCCCGACATCGGAGTTGGCGACGACGGCATCGGCTTCTAAAAGCTCGCCGGATTTTAATTTAACGCCGGTCGCTCTGCCGCTTTTGTCGTCCATCGTGATTTCGGAAACTTCCGATTCGAGCCGCACTCGCCCGCCGATGTCCGCGAAACATTCGCCGATTCCTTTGACCAGCGCGCCCGTGCCGCCCATCGCAAACCACACGCCGAATTTTTGTTCGAGTTCGTGAATCATCGCGTAAATCGAAGTCGCGGTGAACGGGTTGCCGCCGATTAAAAGCGGGTGAAACGAAAAGGCTTCGCGGAGTTTTTCGTTTTTGAAATACTTCGAGGCAAACTTGTAAACCGAGCGGTCAGAACGCAGTTTAATCATTTCGGGAACGACTTTGACCATATCCCAAACGCTGGTGAACGGCTGGTCAATCAATTCAAAACCGACGCGGTAAATCTCGCCCAAATCCTTTGACAAACGGTTGTAACCTTCAACGCCTTCGGGTGAAATTTTGCGGATTTCGTCGAGCAGCCGCTCGCGGTCGTCGTTGTAATGAAAAACCGTGCCGTCTTCCCAACGGATGTTATAAAACGGATCGAGTTTGACGAGTTCGACGTAATCTTTCGTCAGCTTGCCCGCCGCCGCAAAGATTTCATCAATCAGCCACGGCGCGGTGATAATGGTCGGTCCGCCGTCGTATTTGAAACCGTCCTGTTCGTAGACGTAGGCGCGTCCGCCGAGTTTGTCGCGCTTTTCGACGATTGTAACCTGATGTCCCTGACCTTGCAGACGAGTCGCCGCCGAGAGTCCGCCGAATCCGCTGCCGATAACGATAATTTTCATTTTGTATTTGTAAAAAACTTTTTCCGAACTTTCAGATTAAAGAATTTAATGAAAGATGTGCAACCTTCTATTC
>JAJAZE010000205.1 GCA_026785925.1 Pyrinomonadaceae bacterium | reverse complement strand
ATCTCGTATAACCTTTTTCGACGGCACGCTGCAAACCTTCGATGCAGTCGCCCTGCCGTAGAATTTCCGCCGAACAACTGTGCAGTTGCGCGAGGTCGAGATAATCGGTTTTCAGATTTTTCAGACTCATTTCAATCGTTTCCAAAATCCCTTTTTTCGTCCAGTCAAATCTGGTGAAAGCGTCGAGCGCACCGCATTTCGTCAGCAGATAAAAATCTTTTCGACGATTTGAAATGGCTTTACCGATCAACTCCTCCGAAACTTTATAAGCCGCCGCCGTGTCAATCACATTCAGCCCGGCATCAAGGGCGGAGTTCAATAATTCGTCAACCTCCGCCTGCGTCTGATTGACGTTGTAGCCGATTTCCGCGCCGCCGAAGCCAAGCACGGAAAATTTCATATCGATTTTGCCAAATTTTCTCTTTTCCATAATTTTCTTCAATCGAAAATGCCTGTCGGCAGTCCGTCAATGCTCGTCTGATTATTTTCCTGCCAATACCGATTCACGCCTTCGTCGCCTTTATTTTTCGCCCAATCAATCAGCGTCGGACGATCTTCCCGGTATTCATAAAGCGGAATTCCGAATCCGCACGACGTTTGCAGAGATTCGACGTGCAGAACGATGATCTGGCGCGTTCCGAAAAACGGCTCAAAATTTGCCGAAAGCGCGTTCCATTTCTCCGAAGATTGACGCACGACTTCGCCTTTTCCGTAAAGCCGCAGAATCAGAGGCGCACCCGAAAAACTGCAAAACATCACGGTTAATCTGCCGTTTTCCAAAACGTGCGCCGCCGTTTCGTTGCCGCTTCCGGTCAAATCGAGATAGCAAACCGTGTTTTCGTTCAAACAGCGAAACGTGTCAATTCCCTTCGGCGAAAGATTAATCCTGCCGTCGTTTGGCGCGCTCGCCGTAAAAAACATTTTCTGTTCGCCGATGAATTTGCGAATTTTATCGTTAATCTTCTCTAAAAATTTCGGCATATCAAAATTTTTACCTGTTCAACTCTTCTTCTAATTTTGAAATTAATCGAGTATCTTCCGCCGTGACATCCGGCGCGAAACGTGCCGCGACTTCGCCGTTTTTACCGATTAAAAACTTCTCGAAGTTCCACAAAACTTCACTCGATTCGGAGCGCATCGAGCCGTAACCTTTCAACTTTTCCTCCATCACGCCGTCGTTGACATCGGTTTCCGGTTTCGTTTCGGTCAAATAATGATAAAGCTGGTGCCGGTCATCGCCTTTGACGGAAACTTTGGCAAACAGCGGAAATTTCACGTCGAAATTCGACGAGCAAAATTCTTTGATTTCCGTTTCGGTTCCCGGTTCCTGTCCCATAAAATTGTTGGCGGGAAAACCCAGAACCTCAAAACCTTTCGCCTGATAATCACTGTAAAGTTTTTGCAAACCCGCATATTGCGGAGTCAAACCGCACTTTGACGCGACATTGACGACGAGCAAAACCTTGTTTTTATATTCGCTCAAAGTGGTTTCCGTCCCGTCAATCGTTTTCACGGGAATTTCGTAAATTTCATTTGCCATATTTTTTCTATTTTCTCCTGATATTCTCAACTGTTTTTTCAATCAATTCCTTCAAAACTTTACCGTTCACATCACTCAGACGATTGATAAATAAACAATCTTTGCCGGGTTTATATTTGCCCAAATTCGCCAGTAAATCCGCGTCCAGACTCTCGCCGATGGTCAAATAAAGCGTTAGATTTTGCTTGCGCGGCGAAAATCCGATTTCCATCCAATCGAGTTCGCGCCCCGATTCGTATTTCACCAGCCGACTGCCGAAACCGACGATTGCCGCGCCCCACATTTTCGGTTGTGACTGCGTTGCTTCCTCCATCATCACCGCAATTTTTTTGCAGTCGGCGCGGACGTTTTCGTCGGCAATTTCATTCAAAAAGTCTTCAACATTCGCTTTGGTTTTCGTTGTTTTTAGTTCAGCCATAAATTTATTTTAATGCTTCGCGCATAAAATCTTCGATAGTGATTTTCCCCGCAATCTGATTTTCGGTTTCAAACTTTATATGACCGGAATTAAATCCTTTGAACATTTCCGCCGATGATACGGCGTTTTTCGGTGGATTATAACTTTTCAAAATATCCGTCCATTGATCTTCGGGAACCGGCACGGCTTTGACTTTTCTGCCCAAAACTTGACTGACGGCTTCGGCGGTTTCCTCCGGCGAAACCCAAAATCCGGCAAGTTCTTTGATTTCTTTGCCCGTCGTTTTCTCCTGCATCGCAAAGGCTGCGACGCGCCCGATGTCGGCGGCGGCAACCTGCGGAAATTTTCGATCAAGCGGCTGAAAAAAACTCGGCAAAACGCCCGCCGTTTTCGCCGTTTCCAAAACTCCGTTACAGTTTTCCATAAAACCTCCGGCGCGAACGAAAGTGACGGGAATTTCCAGATTTCCAAACGCCTGTTCGAGTCGGTAAGTCGTCAAAATATTTCCCGTTCCGCTCGAAAGATGTGAGCCGATTGACGAAAGCGCGACGATTTTTTCCAGCCCGGAATTTCCAATCGCCGTCAGAAAAGCCGCGATCACTTTGTCCGATTCCGCAAATAAATCTTCCGATTGGTAAGCGGGCGGATTCGTCAAATACAAAACTTTTCCGCCTTGTAACGCTTCGGTCAAAGCGGCTGCGTCCTGCAAATCGGCAACCGCAATCTCCGCTCCGAGCGTTTCAAACACCGCGCCTTTTTCCCGACTGCGAACGATCACGCGCACCGGCAAGCCTTTTTCTAATAATGTTTTAGCAACCACCGAACCGGTGTGTCCGGTTGCTCCCGATACGATATACATATATTTTTTCTCTCTAATCTTTTTCTTTTCTGACAATCATCAAACCGTCGCGCACCGCCAGCAAAATGTTTTCCACTCTCTCGTCCGCCTGAACTTTTCGATTAAATGCGTCGAGCGCAATCGTATTTTCGTCGCCGTTCGCCGCATCTAAAACTTTGCCGCCGTGCAGAACATTGTCGGCGATAATCACGCCGCCGATGCGGACTTTCGGAAAAACCGAATCGTAATAATTGCCGTAAGCCGGTTTGTCCGCATCAATAAATACGAGATCGAAGGTTTCATTCAAACCCGGAACTATTTCCGAAGCGTTTCCTAAACGCGATTCGATTTTTGAATTTAACTCGCTTTGCGCCCAGAATTCTTTAGCGATTCGGTTCGTCTCCGGCTCGATGTCGAGCGTCAAAAGTTTGCCGTCTTCGGTTAAACCTTCCGCCAGACACAGCGCGGAATAACCCATAAAAGTCCCGATTTCCAAAATCCGGCGCGGGCTTAACATTCGGCTGAACATCGAGAGCAAACGACCTTGATAAAAACCCGACAGCATCGCTTTGTCGTCGCGTTCGGCGTAAGTTACCCGCGAAATCTCCGATAACAAATCGCTTTCGCCGGACGTATATTTTTCCGCGTAATTTTGAATATCTCGATTAACCATAACTTTCCAGCCGCGAACAAACACGAAGAAGCACGAAATAAGAAAAGCAATCAGTTGCGGATTTACACGGATGAACGCGGACAAAAATCAGATGAAATCCAAATCATTTTTCTTTCTCTTATCATTTTTAAATCCGCGTTCATCCGTGTAAATCTGCGGCTGAAAATTCCTCCTTTTCGTATTCTTTCGTGTTTGTTCGCGGCAAAATTTCGTTAAGATGCGCCATCAACCTTCGATTCAAAGCGCAAACTGATCAATTCGTTTTCCTGATCCGTAATTTGCAGCGCGTCTTCGCTGCCGTCGGTGTCGTATTGCACGGCGATTCCGACGACGTTGGTAATCGTGTCGTGCATTTTCTCCGTTTCGGCTTTTGAGCGGTCAAAACGGATGATGCCGACATCGTGTTTATCGCCGTTTTCTTT
>JAJAZE010000204.1 GCA_026785925.1 Pyrinomonadaceae bacterium | reverse complement strand
TTCCGCTTTAGCCTTTACATTAACAGTCGGCAAACAGACAGCTAAGGCAAAGTCTCAACAAACATGTCGGTCTACCAATTAAAATCTAATAAATATAGTTAATGTAAAATGTTGGAAACATTTGCGAGCAGTCCTACCTGGGCTGAAATCAATCTCGACAATCTGGCTTTCAATTTTCATTCGGTGAAAAAGTTTATCGGTGAAAAAATTGAAATGATGGCGGTCGTCAAAGCCGACGCTTACGGTCACGGAGCAGTTTGCTGCGCTAAGAGATTAGAAAAGGAAGGCATCGAATGGCTCGGCGTGGCGTTGCCCGAAGAAGGTTTGGAGTTGCGCGAGAGCGGCGTTAAAACTCCGATCCTTTGTTTGGGAAGTTTTTGGGCGGGGCAGGAAAAACTTCTTCTTGAAAACCGCTTAACGCCGGTTATTTACCAGTTGGAAATTGCCGATCTGTTTAATCGGGCTGCCGTCGAAATGAATGTTATCGCCGATGTTCATATCAAAATTGATACGGGAATGGGCAGAATCGGCGTTCGGTTTGATGAAGCGGCGGAATTCGCCGAAAGATTTCGTGAATTTAGGAATTTGCGAGTTGACGGAATAATGACGCATTTTGCGGCGGCTGATAATTTGTCGGAAAACAATTTTACAAACGAGCAGATAAACCGATTCGATTGTGCGGCGGCGATATTTGAAGCTAGAGGTTTTCGCCCGACTTACAAGGATTTGGCAAATTCGCCCGGTGCGGTTGCCCACCAAAACTCCCGCCGAAACTTGGTCAGAATCGGCGGAATTTTATATGGTTTGGGAGGTGATGTTTTACCTGAAGGAATCAGCAAACCGGAACTTAAAGCCGTAATGTCGCTGCATACACGAATCACTCATTTAAAACGAGTTCCGAAAGGTGAGACTTTAGGTTACAGTCGAATGTTTAAAACCGCCAAAGATTCGCTAATCGCCACCGTTCCGATTGGTTATCACGACGGTTACAGTCGTTCTTTAACTAATATCGGTCGGGTTATCGTCAATAATTTCTATGTTCCCGTCGTCGGCAGAATTTCGATGGATTGGACTATTTTAGATGTTTCCGACGTGCCGAATGTTAAGGTTAACGATGAGGTAATTTTAATCGGCGCGAACGGCGACCTTAAAGTAACGGCTGAAGAATTAGCCCGGGAAACGACGACGATTTCTTACGAGATAACCTGCGGAATCAATCGCCGCGTGACGCGAAAATATGTTGGAAGCTAAAAAAAGCGCGTGGTTTCAGCGGCTGTTTTTGATTTACAATCGTCATCTGCTCAAACGCCGTTTTCATTCGCTGAACATTTCCGGCTTGGATTTTCTGAGGAAAAAAAATAATAAACTTCCGCTGCTGCTTTACGCCAATCATTCGAGTTGGTGGGACGGTTTGATTATTTGGGAGCTTTTGCGAAAATTCGAGTTTGAAAATTATGTGATGATGGAAGAAAAGCAATTGCGAAAATTATACCTTTTTCGCAAACTCGGCGCGTTTTCGGTGGTTCGGGAAAATCCGCGTGAGGCAATTAAAAGCATCAATTATGCCGCCCGACTTTTGAGTGAAAATGCTCGTCGAAGTGTTTTGATTTTCCCGCAGGGCGAAATACTCCCGAACGACATTCGCCCGATTAGATTTTACAACGGATTAGCGCGAATAATTCAAAAAGTCGAGCAATGTTCCGTCGTTCCGATTGCTTTACGCTTTGAGTTTACGGGCAATTTCAAACCGGAAATTTACATTAAAATCGGTGAACCGAGCGTTTTTGAAACTACTCAAATTTTCAAAACGAAAATCATCACCGAACAACTGACCGGACGTTTGACCGAAACGCTCGACGAGTTAAAGCGCGACCTTAACTCGAAAAAATTTGACGGTTACGAAAGCATATTTTGATTTTTCGCTTTCAAAATACCTAATTTACCGATGTCTCTGCCGCCGACCAATTCCATTGAAATGCCGATATTGCAGGAACTCGTCGCCACCGGCGGCGCGGACGAAATACGTTTTTTGTATGAACGACTCGCCGGATATTTTCCGCAGATCGAAGATCGGGAAGTTAGCGCAATCAAACTCGGCGCAAATGTCGGCTGGCGCAAAACCGTCCAGAAAGCCGGTCGTAATTTGGAAGAAAAGGGTTTCATCAAACGAAATCGCGGCGCGTGGAAGATAACCGAAAAAGGCAAAGCGACGGTTACGGAAGAATCGTCGAGTTACACTTTAACTGCGGCGGTTCTCAGTCCGGCGACGCATTTAAATATTCAGGAATTGCTGGTTGAGATCGGATCGTTTCTCGGCTTTGCCGCCCAAACCGAATACGAATACTACGATGTCGTCTGGCGCGAAACGCCGAAAAGCCTGCGTCTTTCGCATATTTTTGAAGTGCAGAGCAAAGGCAATATTGATTCGGCGTTTGCCAAACTCAAACGCGCCTATCAAAGCCAGCGAACCAAGCCGTTTTTAGTTGTTTCGTCGGAAAAAGATTTGAAACGCGCCCACCAATCGCTCGCTCGTGAATTTCAGGACATCGAAACGGCGGTGACGATTTTGACTTTCGTTCAGATTCAACTCGTTCACCGCAATCTTCAGGCGATCTGCGATATTCTGCCGAAACTTTTGGAAAGCTAATTTCCACAAATAATGTAGAATAGTTTTAATCCGTCCTGAAATTTTTATGCACCATTTGCCGTTTTGCTTTTACAGACATTATCTAAAAATTAAAAAAAGGAGCCACCGATGAATTATCCGATAACATTAACATTCAAACTTCTCGCGCTTGCCAGCCAGATTTATGTGCGCGACGCGAACGGCAATCTGCTCGGCTACGTCAAGCAAAAACTTTTGAAATTAAAGGAAGACATCAACGTCTTCGCCGACGAAAATCAAACGCAGCTTTTGTTCAATATCAAAGCCGACCGCGTGATAGATTTTTCGGCGCAGTATAATTTTACCGACTCCGGCGGCAGATTCTTAGGTTCGATTAAACGTCAGGGAATGCGTTCGCTGTGGAAGACGCATTATCAAATTTCCGATGCCGACAACCGGCAGATTTTGGAGATTCGTGAAGAAAATGCGTGGGTCAAAGTGATTGACTCGCTGATCGGCGAAATTCCGGTCGTCGGAATGTTCACCGGCTATATGTTTAATCCGGCATATATCGTTTCGAGATCGGATAACACGCCGGTTGTTCGGCTGCAAAAACAACCCGCTTTTTTTGAAAGCAAATTCGAGGTTTCGACGCAGGCGCAATTATTACAAAGCGAGGAATCGTTGGTTTTGCTCGGCGTTTTGACAATGACGCTGCTCGAACGCGCTCGCGGGTGAAGCAAACTTTTGTCGGAGCGCGGATTTCGTCCGCACAGATTGCGAGAGCAATCTAACGAAGTTTCGATTAATGTCAATGTTGATTTTTATCAAAACTTCGTTTTCGCGCTCTTGCGCTCAATGCGGACGAAATCCGCGCTCCGACAAAGGCGCGATTTTTTTAGTCTCATTCAAATAGAAATCAATTAGTTCGATAATTTTTCACTTGCGCTTTTCCCCTTTCCTTTAGTTTCGACAGTAAATTTTCGTTTTATTATGAAGCGTAATGTAGGTTAAAATAATGGCGAACAGTTGATTGTATGAACTACGAAACTCCGATTCGGCGGCAGTATCTCGAAATCAAAGCCAAGCATCAAGACTCGCTGCTGCTTTTTCGACTCGGCGATTTTTATGAAGCGTTTGACGAAGATGCGCGTTTGCTGGCGCGTGAACTCGACATCGTTTTGACTTCGCGCTCGATGGGCAAAGCGTCCGAGCGTGTGCCGCTCGCCGGAGTTCCGCATTTCGTGCTGGAAAAACATCTCGCCACCTTGATTTCGCGCGGGCATCGCGTCGCCATCTGCGAACAAACTTCCGCCGCGCCGATCAAAGGCAGCGACGGCAAAAAGCTGATTCAGCGCGAAGTCGTCCGCGTCGTGACGGCGGGAACGATCATCGAACCGCTGCTGCTCGAAAGCAAATCCAATAATTATCTCGCCTCGTTTATCAGCGACGGAACCCGCGCCGGAATCGCTTACGCAGATATTACGACCGGCGATTTTGCCGTCACCGAAGTTGACAACCGCGACGCGCTCGCCGAATTACAGCGGCTCGCGCCTGCCGAAATTCTTTTAGCTGAGTCGCAGACCGAATTTTCCAATCAGGATTTACCGCAGTTCGTCACCCGATTGGATGCGGAGGTTTTCGCCGTCGCCAATGCGCGAAGAACGCTTTTGCAGCATTTCAATTCAAAAACTCTCAAGGCTTTCGGGTTGGAAGGTGCGCCGCTGGCGATTTCGGCGACCGGCGCGTTAATTTCCTATCTGAACCAATCGCAGTTCGGCGCGGCGGATCAATTAACCAGACTGACGACTTACGACAGCCGCGCTTTTATGCTGCTCGACGCGCGAACGCTGAAGACTTTGGAAATTTTTGAAAGCGCGTCGGGCGCGAGTCTTTTGTCGGTGATTGACCGCACGAAAACCGCGATGGGCGGCAGACTGCTGCGAAAATGGCTGCGTCAGCCGCTGCTTGACTGCGCGGAAATTTATCGCCGCCAGGAACATCTCGCGTGGTTCACGGAGCATTGTGAAGAACTCAGCCGACTGTGCGAAGTTTTCTCGAACGTCAGGGATTTGGAAAGAATTGCGAGCCGCGCCAGAGCTAATTTTTTATCGGCTTTTGAACTTCAGGCGTTTGGGAAAAGTCTGGAATTGATACCGGACATCAAACGGATTTTGTCCGCCGACGCGCCGCGTTTCAATCAATTGCTGGCGCATCTGCCCGAATGCCGGGAAACCGCCAAAATGATCGAAGCCGGAATTGCCGCCGAATCCCCTTCGCGTGCCGCCGAACAAACCGGAATTATCCGGCAGGGATTTTCCGAAGAACTCGATAAACTTCGCGCAACCTTAAAGGACGGCAAAGGCTTTCTCGCCGCGATGGAAAAACGCGAACGGACACGCACCGGCATCAAAAGTCTGCGCGTCGGGTTCAATAAAGTTTTCGGCTATTACATCGAGGTCACTAAATCAAATCTGCATCTGGTTCCCGAAGATTACACTCGCAAACAAACTCTGCTGCCGGCGGAGCGGTTCGTCACGCTCGAACTCAAAGAATACGAATCGCTCGTCATTCACGCGCAGGAACGAATCAGCGAATTGGAAACGAATCTTTTCCGCCGGATTTGCGCCGAAGTCGGCAAACATCGCCCCGAAATTTTACTCGCCGCTTCAACCATTGCTTATCTCGACGCGATTTGTTCGCTGGCGGAAGTCGCCGCCGAATTCCAATACGTCCGCCCGACGGTTAACGAAACTTCCCTTCTGCGAATAAAAAACGGTCGCCACGCCGTTGTCGAAAAACTTTTCGCGGAACAAAATACTGATTTTATCGCCAACGACGCGGCACTCGGCGGCAACGGTGCGCCGCAAATCGCTTTGATTACCGGACCGAACGCTTCGGGCAAATCAACTTATCTGCGCCAGATTGCTTTGATCGTGCTGCTCGCGCAAATCGGTTCGTTCGTTCCGGCGGACGAAGCGGTCGTCGGTGTCTGCGATAGAATTTTCACGCGCATCGGACTTTACGACCGCATCGGCAGCGGCGAATCAACTTTTATGACCGAAATGATCGAAACCGCCGAAATTCTGCATCACGCTTCGCCGCAGAGTCTGATTCTGCTTGACGAATTGGGGCGCGGAACTTCGACTTTCGACGGTTTGGCGGTCGCCCGCGCGGTTTTGGAATTTATCCACAATCACCCGAAATTGAAAACGCGGACGCTTTTCGCCACGCATTATCACGAACTCGCCGAACTCGAAAGGCTGCTACCGCGAATCGAAAACTTCTATTTTTTAATTGACGAGAAAAACGATAAACTCACCTTTAAATATAAAATCGCCAAAGGCACGGCGATGAAAAGTTACGGCGTTTATGCCGCGCAGCTTGCCGGTTTGCCGAAGCCGGTCGTGCGCCGGGCGCAGGAACTTTTGGGCGCATACGAAAAGAAAGACGGCGTAGAGCGAAGCCCGCAAACTGATTTTTCAGCCGTCGAGTCTGCTTTGTCGGATATTGACACCGACGCGCTTTCGCCGGTCGAGGCGTTGATGAAAATTTACGAATTGAAAAATATGCTGAAGGAAAAAAAGCGGATTTATCCCGAATTAAAAAAAGCCTTCGGATAACCTTCGTAAAAAATGCCGCGCACATTAGACGGCACGATCAAGGGGAACAAAAATGTCTCTGCTGAGTTTTAAATATTCTGATTTGAAAGAGATAAGCTCGAAAGATTTTTTTTGGCGATTCTATACCAAGACTTTCGATGAAGAAGACGTGTTGAGCAATGCCGCCCAAGTCGCGTTTTTTTTTATGTTCGCGCTCTTTCCGCTGCTGCTTTTTTTGGTGAGCATCTTTGGCATCGTGCTTGAGTCGAGCGGCGATCTAAAAGTCGAAATGTTTCAGTATCTCAGGCAGGCGATGCCTAGTTCGGCTTATGAATTGGTGCAGAAAACAATCGAAGAAGTGACCGCCAGCAGTTCCGGGGGCAAACTGACGTTCGGGCTTTTACTCGCTTTGTATTCAGCATCGGCGGGCATTGACAGCATTCGCGTCGTTTTGAACGGCACTTATAATCTGACGGAAAAACGCCCGTGGTGGAAAACTAAATTGCTCTCGCTGGTGATGACGCTCGGCTTGGGAATTCTGGTGACGCTCGCGCTCGGCATTATTCTCTACGGCAGTAAATTTACTAATCTGATTCTGGATTCGATCAATCTGCCGATTCAATCGCCGGTCATTCTCGGCGTTTTACAGTTCGTAATTGTGGCGTTGGTGCTGATGACGGTTTTTGGGCTGCTCTACAATTATCTGCCCCAGCACAAAGAACCGAAATGGGTTTGGGTTTCGCCCGGCGCGATTATCGGCATCGTTTTGTGGCTGACTCTTTCGTTTAGCTTTCGGCTTTATCTGAGCTATTTTGACACTTATGATAAAACCTACGGCTCGCTCGGCGCGGTGATGGTGTTGATGCTCTGGCTTTATTTGACGGCATTGGTGATTCTCGTCGGCGGCTCGATCAACGCCGTTCTTCAGGAATTTACCGACCCGGACACCGCCGAAGCCGGAGTGAAAAAAGCCGTCGCCAAAGAAGTAATCGCCGACCCGGAAGCGGCGGAAATAAAATCGGTCGCCGACAAACAAGCGGAAATTTTGCCGTCCGTCGCCACGAAAACCGATGCCGATTCATCCGCCGAAACGGAAGCGGCAACCGAAGTTAAAAAAGAAAAGACAGCGGAGGTTAAAGATGAACCGGCGCGTAAATCCGACGTAAAAAAATCGCCGGTAAAATTGGCGGTCGGGTTAGTCGTCGGACTCGTCGAAAATATCTTTTCCTCCAGGAAAAAATCGTAAACAAAATTTATGTCATTAATGCTCGCGGAAATCGCCGAACAACCGGCTGTTTTAGAAAAAACTATTCACGCCGAAAGCGGAAAATTAAAGAAAATCGGCAAAGTCCTGCGCGAAAAAGATATTGATTTGATTGTGCTGGTCGCGCGCGGCAGTTCCGATAACGCGGCGTTTTTCGGGCGTTATCTGTTGGAAATCACCACCGGCATTCCCGTTTCGCTGTCCGCGCCTTCCGTCTATACGCTCTACAAATCGAAATTGAGATTAAACCGCGCACTTGTGATCGGCGTTTCGCAGTCGGGCGAGGGTGCGGACATCAATCAGGTTTTGGAAAGCGCGAAAAAGTCCGGCGCGTTCACGCTCGGCATCACCAATTGCGCCGATTCGACGATGGCGAAAATCGCCGACGAAACTTTGCTGATTCACGCCGGACGCGAAAACTCGGTCGCCGCGACTAAAACTTACACCGGACAAATGCTGCATTTTTACCTGCTGGCTTCGATTTTGGCGGACACGAAACTCGAATACGAAAAAATTCCCGAATTCACCGATCAAGCGTTGAATCTCAAATCACAAGTCGAGGAGATTGTTCAGCGATACGTTTTTATGGAAAACTGCGTCGTCGTCGGGCGCGGATTGAATTACGGAAATTCCTACGAGTTAGCGTTGAAATTGATGGAAACCTGTTACGTCGTCGCCGAAAGATTTTCGTCCGCCGACTTTTTTCACGGACCTTTAGCGATTATCGAACGGCGTTTTCCCGTCGTGATGATTGCGCCGCACGGCGTGACCCGACAAAGTAACATTGATTTGCTGAAACGATTAAAAGAACTGCACGCCGATTCATTTTCGATTACCAACGACGAAGAAATCGCCCGCTTAAGTTCGCGCAGTCTTTTGATGCCGACGGAAATTGACGAATTTTTATCGCCGATTCCGTTCATCGTTCCCGCCCAGCTTTTCGCCGCCCTGCTCGCCGAAGCCAAAGGTTTGGATGCGGACGCGCCGCGCTCGCTCTCTAAAATAACGACGACGATTTGAAGAGATTACGATTCAAAGCGCAAAGTTAAAATTGGAAAATATTCTTGAATTTGGATTTGAGACTTTACTTTGAATGTCTGTGTTGACGTGGGGAGAAACCGAATCCACGCAACTCCGAATTCAGAAAAAACCGTCCATAACAAAGTCGCTGTCTCGCACTCACGTCTATTGAATTGTTCGGCACGGCACTATTTTCAAAACAAAATTATAAAACCTTCCTGCTCAAAATGATGGTCATTGGTCAAAATTTCTCCAATGTTGCGCTCTCGGCAGATAGCCATTGAAATACAGTCAGTCAAACTGTAGCCTTTATCTTCTCTCTGGCGATACAACTCAAAACCTTGCGAAAAAGATTCGTGCGATTGAGAAACAACTGTGATATTTGGATGAAGCAAAACTTGTTCACACATCACGCCGACAATTCTCCGGCGATGCTTTCCGGCTTCGGCGTAAAAATTCAGAAACTCCGTTAAAACTTCTTCCGTCGTAACCAATAAAACATCTGGATTATCTTCGTCAAATTTCTTTAAGGCATCGTGCCATTGGTCTGCCGGATTAGAGAGCGCAATCCAATAAAATGCGTCCGCGAAACGAGCGTCCATAACAGCTATTTGGTTTTCTTCGGCGCACCGTAGAGATAATGATCGTGGTTTTCCGCTCCGTCAGAAGGCAATTCGCGCCATTCCTCAAGCGGAAGTTCGCTGCTCAAATCCTCAAAAATCGCTGAAATTGGTTTCGCCCGCGAAGATGTTTTTTCCTTCCGCAAACCATTAACGAAACTTAAAACAAGGCACATTTCTTCTTCCGATAGAACGCGGATTTGCTCTTGAATTGTTTGTTGTAAATTAGCCGACATAAAACTTACTCCTAAAACAAAACTATTTTACAGCGAGCCGTGAAAATTTGCATTTCAAGGAATAACGATTGTGAAAACCCGAAAGTGCCGAACGGCTGAGATAACGTGGGGCGAAACCAGCCGCCACGCAACTCGTAGTTCACCAAAAAAACCGTCCATAACAAAGTCGCTGTTTCGCCCTCACGTCCATTGAATTATTGGATGCCGCCGTTATTTTCACACGCGGTTTCGCCAGTTGCGCTTCTCAACTTTTCTGATATTCTCCACATTTTTGAGAATCCCTAAATAACGTATCAATTTTTCAAGTTCGTCATCTTCGAGTCCGCCAAAATACGGTTTAACTCTAACCAAGTTGCCGTAACTATTGCGCCACATTTGCGGTGTGTCGTCAACGACGATGACGTTTTCAAGATTGTAACCGCGACGACGCAACTTCGTCAGCTTTTTCTCCCAGAAATTTTCTCTCGATTCAAAATCGAGCGACAGTGTGCATCTTTCGCGTGACCAAAGAAACGATAAATTATTTTGAGACTGCGGAAAAATGTTTGCCACAACTTCGGCGGCGTAATCGTCGGTTGCAGATGTCCATACAGCGATTTCAAAATTTTCAAAACACCACGTCAGAAATTGCTCGACAAACGGACGCTTATAAACGTGATACTTATTGCCAACAATAAAATCAGGCGTTCGGGAAAATCGTTCTTCAGTGGCGTAAATCAAAGTTTCATCAATGTCCAAAATCAGAAGTTTTTGCGTCACAAATTACAGACTATCACAGCCACCACGAGGCATCGAACTTTGAATTCTACGGCATTGCCTTGAGCAGTTCATCGCGCATTTCTCCGGCGGTGCGCCAGCGCATTTCAGGTTCTTTGGCAATCGCTTTTTCGATTACGAAAGCGATGCGCGGCGGAACTTCCGGCAGACGCTGGTTGAGCGGCACGAACGGTTTTTCAAAAATCGCCTTGACCGTTTCCGAGATTCCGGCGCGCGGGCTGAGGTCGAGCGCGTGTGCGCCGGTCATCAAACTGTAAGCCGTCATTCCGATGGCGTAAATATCCGACGGCGGTCGGACTTCCTTAAAATCTCTGACCTGTTCGGGCGGCATATAAGCAATCGTGCCGGCAACGTCGCCGACCATTGTAACACCGCTCATTCCGGTTTGCTTGAAACTTTTCGCCAGACCGAAATCGGTCAATTTGGCGATGTAATTCGGAAACGCGCCGTCAACTAAAATGTTTTGTTCCTTGATGTCGCGGTGAACGAAGCTGAGCGAATGCGCGAAGTCGAGCGCGGCTAAAGTCTGCTCGATA
>JAJAZE010000203.1 GCA_026785925.1 Pyrinomonadaceae bacterium | reverse complement strand
CCCTAGTGTAAAAACCGTCGAGGTTGTTGGTTTGAGGTGAAATATCTTAGAATCAAGGAATGAGAAAAGAGCCGATCTTCGTCAGAGCGATGAGCGAAGAAGAAAGACAAATATTGGACAAAGCAAAACGTGCAACGGATGCGTGTGAGATGAAACGCTCACAGATATTGTTGGCGAGCAGTCAGGGATTGACGACGACGGGGATTGAAAAACAGTTTGGCTATTCAGCCGAATATGCCCGTCAAATGATTCATCGTTTTAACGAGCAAGGCATAGAATGTCTGGCAAGAAAGAGTTCGGCTCCGAAAACACAGGAAACGATAGTAGATGCGGGAATGTGTGAGCAGATCAAACAGCTGATGCACAAGAGTCCGCGCTCATATGGGAAGGCGAGCAGTATCTGGACATTGACTCTGGTGGCGGAGGTTTTGTATGAAGAAGGCGAAACGCCGCGGCGGATGGGGAATGAAACGATTCGGACGGCGATGAAGAAAAACGGGGTCAGTTGGAAACGCGCCAAGGATTGGATCAGTTCACCCGATCCACAATACGAGTTAAAAAAAACCGGCGGGATCGGTTGATTCGGCTGGCGGGTTTAGATTCGCGAATAGTTTTGGGATATTTGGACGAGGTCTGGTGGTCGCGTTTTTCGCAGCCGAAGGTGCGGATGTGGGAATTTGACCAACCGCGGCGGATGGTGCAGCGGGAAGCGGCGACAGATGATAAAGAGCCAAAAGCGATTGCCTGCTACGGGTTATTGAGGAAAGACACGGAGCAAGTGCGAGTCAGATTCTTAGAAGAGCGACCAATTTCGGAGATAACGATCTCATTTTTACAGTGGATTGTTGAAGAGTTAGAAAAGGAAGGAAAAAAGGCTCTGTTTCTGATTTGGGATAATGCAACGTGGCATAAATCGAAAAAGGTTTGCCAATGGATCAAAGAAAAGAATCGAACAGCCAAAAAGTCGGGCGGCGTAAGAATCATCAGATGTCAACTTCCAAGCAAAAGTCCGTGGCTGAATCCGATTGAACCGCATTGGATGCACGGCAAGAAAGCTATTTGTGAGCCAAATGGAGAATTAACCAAAGAAATGATTGAGCAAAGAGTATGCGATTATTTCAACTCGGAACAATTGCCACGACTATCCAACAGTGTCGCCTGATTTTACATTAATAACTCCGTTTTGATTAGAGAAATTTTATTGTTGCCGACCGACTCTGACAATTCTTTACAAAACATTCCTGTAAGTGGCATATCTCTTGCGACTACTCCAAACGCACATCGAAATTTGTATCGTTTGTGTAACAAAGGCGCACACTCTCCTAAACAAATCGCGCCCGACAAAAAATACTTAAAGGAGCAGTTATGAAAATTTTACTCAAATTGGGATTAATAGGTTTCGCGTTCGGATTCATTTTTATCGGCGCGGATACGATCAACGCACAAAATCGTCAAAACCGCCGGGAAGCGCGGCGCGAGTATCGTGATGAAGTTCGTGATGCCCGTCAAGACCGCCGCAAGGACATCAGAAACGGAACGAGCCGCCGGGAAGCAAATCGGGAGTTTCGTGATGAAAGACGCGATGCCAGACGCGAATATCGCAGCGAAACAGGTCGCCGCATTAATCGCGGTTACAACGTGAGCAGAAGTCGCCGCGCTTATCCGCAGCAATCCAGAACGCGGATTGTTTATCGCAACGGTCGCCGCTACGT
>JAJAZE010000202.1 GCA_026785925.1 Pyrinomonadaceae bacterium | reverse complement strand
GTTTTGGGATTCGGCACGGGCAACACGAACGATTCGATGATGGAAAAGCTCGCCGACAAAGGCAACGGCAATTATGCTTACATTGATTCGCAGGAAGAGGCGCGAAAAGCGTAGGCGAACAGGTTGCCGGAACGCTCTACACGATTGCCAAAGACGTGAAAATTCAAGTTGAATTCAATCCGGCGAAGATCGCGGGTTATCGGCTGATCGGTTACGAAAATCGCCTGCTGGCAAACAAGGATTTTAACGACGACGCGAAAGATGCCGGAGAGATCGGCGCGGGACATTCGGTAACGGCACTTTATGAAATCGTTCCCGCCGGTCAAACGATTGAAAACAACGGCATCGAATTAAAATACTCCCAAGTTGCGCCGTCCGAATCGAATTTTAGCGACGAACTTTTGACCGTCAAACTGCGCTACAAAGAACCGAACGGTTCCGAAAGCAAATTGCTGACGCAGGGTTTGTTAGACAGAGGCAATGCCATCGAAAACGCTTCGGAAAATTTGAAATTCGCGTCGGCAGTCGCCGAATTCGGGATGATTCTGCGCGGTTCGCGCTACCAAGGCAGCGCGAGTTTCAGCAGCGTCGGCAGTCTCGCCCAAAGCTCGCTCGGCAGCGATTTGAAAAGCTACCGCAGTGATTTTCTCGATCTGGTCAGAAAGGGAAATCGTTTGAAAAACTGATAAAAAGTGAGAAGTGAGAAATGAAAGGTTTCAAATCTCACCTCTCACTTTTCACTTCTCACTTCTTTAGTAGTTCCCGGATGTCTTCGATGATTCCGTCCGGCTCGAACGGTTTGGTATGGTATTTTTGAAAGCCGGCAGTGGCGGCTTTTTGTTTATCGTCATTCGATGCAAACGCGCTTAGAGCGAGCGCAGGAATTGCGCCGCCCTGTTTGACAGGCAATTTTCTGATTCGGCTGAGAAGCGAATAGCCGTCTTCTTCCGGCATCGCTAAATCGGACACGATGATGTCCGGTAAATCGCCGTTCGGTTCGCGCAAAATCGTCATCGCCTGCTGCGCCGAACTCGCGCTGGTGACGTTCGCGCCGCTTTGTTCGAGGTAAATTTGCAAAACCTCGCGTGAATCCGAATCGTCTTCGACAATCAAAACTTTTACTTCGTTTAAAGGCTTGCCGTCTTTTCTTGTAATGCGCTTTTCCGGCTCTCCAATCGCGTCAATTTTTGAACCGCACAAAGGCAGAGTGACGGTAAATTTCGAGCCGAGTCCGATGCCCGCGCTTTCCGCCGCAATTTTTCCGCTGTGCTTTTCCGCCAAAATTTTGACGATGGATAATCCGAGTCCTAATCCGGTCTGGCTGCGCGGAGTTCGATTATCGCCCTGTTGAAACTGCTGAAAAATGTTCGGTAAAGTTTCGGCACTGATGCCTTGTCCGCTGTCTTCAACGGAAATCTTAACGTCATTTTCACCGGTTTGCGCTGTAATCTCGATGCTGCCGCCTTCGGGCGTGAATTTTAGGGAATTGGTCAGCAGATTGGTGAAAATTTGCTGTAAGCGAATCGAGTCGCCGAATACTTGAATATCTTCCGTATCGGTTTTGAATTCCAGATTTACTTTACGCGCGTCAGCGGTCGGACGCTGGGCGAAATAGACGGTTTTGATGATTTCATAAAGATTTATCGGGCGCAGTTCGAGCCGCAGTTTGCCCGAAGCGACCCGCGCCGAATCAACCAGGTCATCAATCAATTTTGCCTGCGAACGCGCACTCCTTTCGATGGTTTCAAGCGCGTTTTGGCGGGTCGTTTCATCAACCTCTCTGGTCAGAAGGATTTTCGACCAACCTAAAATCGCGTTGAGCGGCGACCTTAATTCGTGCGAGACGACGGCAAAAAAGAAATCTTTGGCGCGATTGGCTTCTTCGGCTTCGCTGCGGGCTTTTTTCTCGCGGTCGTGGATTTTGGAAAGCTCTTGGTTGGCGAGTTTTTTATCGGTGATTTTCCTGACCAAACCCATCATATTTTTTGGATTGCCGTCCGCGTCCAAAAAAGCCTTTCCGCGCGCGGCAATCCAATGGATGTTGCCGTCCGAGTAAATTACGCGATATTCTGCGTTGTATTCTCTGCCGTGAATCTGCGATTCGTGAAGGGCGGCGGCAACTCGTTCGACATCTTCGGGATGAACTATTTTCAGAAACGAATCGTAGGTGAAAATCTCATGCGGCGGAATCTCGAAAAGCTCGTTGCATTTCGGTGTGGAAAAGATTTCATCTCCCGCCAAATCCCAAAACCAAAGACCTATTTCAGAATTCTCGGCGGCAAACAATAAATGCTCGCTGCGCGTTTTGTGATATTCGATTGCCTTTTCGCGCTCGGTTACTTCCTGCGCGCAAAAGAAAATTTCCTCATTCGTATTCAATGACTGTAAATAAAACTCGACGTTGATAATCTCATTAGCACCAACGCGAAAATCCAGTAAAAGTTTTGAGTTTGTTCCCTTTGCCGCCGCCGCAATCGCCTTTTCAAGCGTTTCTGGAATATGCCCGGACGATTGCCAGTAGACGGTTTCGGAGAATTTTTGACCGATCAGCAACTGCGGGTCGGTCGTCGTCCGATCAAACACTTTTCCCTGGAGATTTAAGACAAAACCCGCTGAACTGAGCGTTCCGAAAAAGGCGAACACCGTCTCAAAGATTGTTCGGTTCTGCGTATCGAAAGTAAAATCCATTTTATTGCTCCGCATTTTAGTTTCGCAACTATTTTCAGATTCAACAACCGGAGTAAATCTAATTTCAAACAACTTTTTCAACTACCTGCAAATTCTTCGCGGCTGTCTATTAAATCAGCGAAAACCCGACCGGAATATTCCGGTCGGGTTTTCGCTTAAAAATATTTTGCTCCCAGATAATCAGAAAGTAGTCGAAGTAAATCCGTTCGTTGATTTATACTGCTTTTCGACCGGTCACTAAGCGAATCACGAAAACTGCGAGCGCAACTACTAAAAGCAGCCAAATAAAATTTCCTGCCGTTCCCGAAACCAGACCCAATAACCACAAAATCATTAAAACAATAATAATTGTCTCTAACATAGTGTCAACTCCTTATAAATATATCCAGAAACCACTTCAGATTATTTACACGACTGTTATGGGAATAGTATGCCAAGAAATGCTAATCCTTTATTATCATATGTATAGAAGGTTCTGTTCCCAGTCTGAATATTTTTGTATTTCGTATCAGCATCAGATCAATACAGGGCAAACAAAGTTGCGAACTCTCTAAAAGTGTTGAGTTTTGGACTCAAAACAATTTTACAGCTAAAATTTGCCCCAAATAGTTGAAGCGTGGACATAATTCAACTGACTGGAGCGCAAGCGTCTCGCTTGCCGTCCGTTCGAGCGAAGCCGGAGACGGACACGCCTCTCGATTACCCGAAACTTTTAGCAACCGTGCGGCGTTTCGTTCTCGCCGAACCTCGAACGGGGCAAGCGAGACGCTTCTCTCTCCAGTCAGTTGCTCCAGTCAGTTCGATTATGTCCAGCCTTCAAATAGTTTAAGTAATCCAACGAAATAAATGATTTATTATTTCCGGTTAAAATAGACCGCTTGCGAAAATCAAAAAAAGGAAATTCTACCGCAGATAAACGTGGATAAATGCAGATTTTTCTTTGGTATTTTGATTTTATCCGCGGTTAACTGCGGTAAAATTTGTATTTCGCAAGCGGTCTAATATATGTATGAAAAGATTGCAAAAGCAACTTTAAAGATAACTGGCAATACTCATCTGTTTAGTGTAACTGTTGATACTCAACGAGTTGACGAAAATGGCACAATCATTGCAACTCCTAGAAATTGTAGAGAACAATTGCATAGTTCTTCTTTTAGATAATCGGGGAGAGTGAATTTCACAGGAGAGGTAAGTTTAGGGGAACTTACCTCTCCTCTTTTTGCGCGGTCACCCGAACTTGTCAGCCCGCCATTATTTTAATTCGTGCTAGTTTGATACAATTTACATTGTTTTCCCACACTGAAGTTTGACGTTAAAGGAACAGTTTTTCAGACAATGGTCAAAAAAGCATTGGTAATTGATGATGATGTATCTACTTTAGAATTGATGAAATTTCAATTGGAAGCCGAAGGTTTCGAGGTAGTCACGGTTGAGCGCGGACAGGAAGGACTCAAACTTGTCGAAGAAAATCTGTTCGATATAATTCTGACAGACCTTAATCTACCCGACCTTGACGGTATCGAAATGGTGCGCCGTTGTAAGGAAATCGCGCCCGACACGGAAATCATAATGATTACCGGTTACGGTTCGACTGAGAAAACAATCGAAGCGACGAAAGCCGGAGCTTTTCACTACGTCGAAAAACCCGTCGAGTTTGAAGAATTACTGCTTTTAATCGAGAAGGCGATTGACCGCACGCGCCAATCGGCGGAGATTAAGGAACTGCGCGGCAAACTTTCTTCACGTACTTCCTACGAAGGTGTGATCGGCGGCAGCCGTTCGATGCAGGATATTTATGAAATCATCGAAAGCGTTGCCGAATCAGATGCGAACATTCTTGTTTTAGGCGAATCCGGCACGGGAAAAGAGGTTGTCGCCAATGCCATTCACTACAAAAGTCACCGTTCAAAAAAGCCGTTCGTTAAACTAAATTGCTCGGCTTTACCGAAAGACTTGATTGAATCGGAACTTTTCGGGCATAAAAAAGGTTCGTTCACCGGAGCCATCAGCGACAAAGAGGGATTTCTCGGACGCGCCGACGGCGGCAGTTTGCTGCTCGATGAAATCGGTGAAATGCCGATGAGTTTGCAGCCGAAATTGTTGCGGGTTCTACAGGAAAGAATTTATTACCGCGTCGGCAGCGACAAGCCGCAGGAAGTAGATTTTCGGCTGATTGCTTCAACTAATCGAAGTCCATTCGATGCGATTCAAGAAGGAAATCTGCGCGAAGATTTGTATTATCGAATCAACACCATCGAAATAAAAATTCCGCCGCTGCGCGAGAGAATGGAAGATGTGCCGATGCTTGCCGAACATTTTCTACAAATTTACGCCGAAAAATATAAACGCGACGGCTGCGAGTTTTCCGAGCGGGCTTACGACCAAATGCTGAAATATAATTGGCGCGGAAACGTGCGCGAGCTTCAACACGTTATCGAAAGAGCGATTCTGCTGAGTAAAGGCGGACGAATCACCGAGTTGAACATTCCGAAAAATCTCGATAATTCGATTTCATTGGCGAGCATCTCCAGAAACGCTAATCTCGGCAATGCTGAATTGCAAAACAGATCCGAACAATTTCCAGCCGGAAATCACGGCACTTCTTTGCCGCAAACGGAAAATTTATCGGGTGCGGCTTTGTTTGAAGAAATCGGCAGATTCATCGTCGGCAAATTGCCCGAACCGAACAGCGACACTGAACAGAGCGATGTCTTTAACTCATTGGAAAACGTCGTCGTTTCAGCGGCACTAAAACGCACGAACGGCAATAAACAAGCCGCCGCTAATCTTCTGGGACTTTACCGACCAAGACTCTACGGAATGATCAAGCGGCATAATCTTGACGAAAAATTATAATTTAGCAAGCAGTCAGCCTGGTTATGCGACTAATGCAGAAGCCCGCACAAAGTAAGAGCGCAATCGCTGCCGCACCCTTACTTTGTGCGGGCTTCTGCACAAGAGATCACGCCAATCTGAAATTGGCTATAAAAGAAAAATTTACATAACGGAATGCAAACTAAATCTGAACTTCGTTCTGTAGATTTTTTTGGTTAAAAAATGAGTGATTAATTTGATTGATCTACTTTGTGGTGGTTGGGGTAGTGACGTTGATGTCAATTCTTTCTTTTTTAGTTCCGCCGAGAAAGCCGCTGTAATATAATGCCCCCGCAATGATCGCCACGATAATCAAAGTCGTAATCGCCCAGATTAAATTGTTTCCAGTATTGTTTTCTTCCGACATAAGTAATAATCTCCGTTTTTGATTTGAATTTTGGTATATCTTGATGCTACCAAATCGGCAACCAGCAAACTGAATGCCACAAAATTCGAGTCTTTAAGTCGTTTATTTTGCTCGATCAAATACCGTAGAACGTGGAGAATTAATAATTTTCCGTCGAAAAATTGCAACGAAACCAGACGTTGCCGACAAAATTATGTAAAAAAAGCATACAAGTTATTGAAATGAAATAAGTTCGGTAAATACGAGAGCCAGCCAGCGAACACACCAGCCGTTTGGAGATTTATGGGTAAATCATTAAACGGCATAACTATTGCTCCGGTGTTGAAAACGTGGAGCTTAATTTTACATCTGAAAAAGTTTTTCGGTGAAGAAATTTATTGATTGTGTCTACAACTGCGCGGAATTTTGATAGAAGTGAGCAAACCGCCAAGTTCCCATTTTTGGTGCTGGCGGTTTCTATTCTGCTGACGATTGGGATAACCTACATTTTTTATCAAAGCGCGAAAAACAAAGACGCGATTAGATTCACCAGCGAAGTCAACCGGCTTCAACTCAACATCGAAAACAAAATAAATTTATATATCGCGCTGCTCAAGGGCGGACGGGGATTTATTGATTCCAATCGTCTGATAACAGGCGAGAATTTTAGTGAATATGTTGAAAGCCTCGATTTGAAAAAGAGTTACGTCGGTGTGCAGGGCATCGGTTACGCAAAAATAGTTTCTGCTGACGAGCGACAAACTTTGACCGATAAAATGAAATCCGAAGGCAACGCTGGTTTTCAGATTTTCCCCCTTGCCGAGAAAGATGCTTACGCCGTTATCGTCTATCTCGAACCGCTCGACGAACACAACCGGCAGATGATCGGCTTCGACTTGTCGAGCGAGGCAAATAGACGTGCAGTTCTTGAAACGGCGCGTGACACCGGCGAAGCGGTGAGCAGCGCAAAAATAAATAGCATTGAAAAACCCGAATCCGCTGTCGAGTCGGGTTTTCTGATTTGTCTGCCGATTTATAAAAACGGTAAATTTTCAGCCTCCGTCGAAAGCCGGAGAAAAAACATCACGGGTTATATTTACAGTCCATTTCGAGCCGGAGACTTTTTGAATGCGGTTCAAGACAAAGAATCTGCTTCGGATATTTTACTGCGAATCTATGACGGCGAACCAAACGCCGAAAATTTGTTGGTGCAGACTGATCAAAACCAAAACAAGACTATCCAGAATCAAATTGACGAAACTTATTCGGCACAGAAAGAATTAAACGTCGCCGGCAGAAAATGGGCTGTGCATTACAATTCGCTGCCGCAATTTGCCGCCCAATCAAGTCTCTGCTGGTCGCCGCTGATATTTACACTCGGTATGCTTTTCAGTTTTCTGCTCTTCGGAATGACTTATTGGGAAGCGTCGGCACGAATCAGACTACAGGCGACCGCCGCCGATTTGTTCGAGACCGAACAGCAGAAACAATATCTGCTGGAAAAAGAACAACTGGCGCGGCACTCGGCGGAACAGGCAAATCGCACCAAAGACGAGTTTATCGCCGTCGTTTCACACGAGTTAAGAACTCCGCTCAACGCTATCGGAGGCTGGTCGCGGATTTTAGGAACAGATGATATTTCCGAAAATACGAAAAATCTGGCTTTTGAGAAAATAGACAAAAATCTGCGTCTGCAAACCAAATTGATCGAAGAACTACTCGATTATTCGCAAATCGTTTCCGGGACGGTTAAATTCGAGGGCAGGGAATTAAACTTCTCGGATATTTTCGAGGGAGTGTTTTCTGAAATCGAGCCGTCAGCCAGAGAAAAAAGCATCGAATTTGTCAAAGACAATCAGCTTAACGGTCATCTCATTTTGGGCGACGAAAATAAGTTGAAAATTGTTATTCATAATTTATTGAATAATGCCGTCAAATTCACACATTCGGGCGGACGCATCAAAACCGTCGTGACGGAAAACGGCGACGAAATTCAAATGATCGTCAAAGACAACGGCAGAGGCATCAGCGCGGAGTTTTTGCCGCTCGTTTTCGACCGCTTCTCACAAGCCGATACTTCCAGTACGCGAACTTCCGGCGGTTTCGGTTTGGGATTGACGATTTCCGACCACATCATCAAACTTCACAACGGCAGCATCAAAGCCGACAGTCCCGGAATCGGTAAAGGTTCGACATTTACGATAACAGTTCCGTACCAAAGAAAGACCGTTCTTGGCTAATGAATAGTGCGCTGACAGCGTTTTCGCGTTCGAGATAGCGAAATTTCGTGCCTCAAAATTCTTTTTGGTATGCTGAATGATCGCAAAAGTTGACTAAAAGCAGAACCTAAGCTATTGGCACAAGGCTTGCTTTGTAAACCAAATTAGAAAAGACTGACCTGACTCTTCCTGCAAGTCTTAAAATAATTAGGAGAATTACAATGAAAAAATATATATTCAATTTTGCTTCCGTATTCTTATTTTTAGGGGTGATTTCAGCGACATTCGGGCAGGCGCAAACTCGTCCGTATCGTGTCACCGACCGTCAGGTGCTGACGGTTTTGACGCGCATTGAAACAAACACCGACATTTTCAAGCAACAAGCGAACAACGCTTTGCGCCGAGGAGTTTTGAGCGGCGGCGACAGCCAGGATTCCTTTTCCGGCTATGTCACCGACTTTGAAAGTTCCGTGGCGAACTTGAATCAAAATTTTGATTCACGCCGTTCAGCCGTCTCCGACGTGCAGAGTGTCCTCGACCGCGCCGCCGACATCAACGCTTTTATGCAGCGCAATCGCTTGAACGCGAACGTGCAGAGAAGCTGGACGACCATCAGAAACGACTTGACGACGCTGGCAACTTATTATAATCTGACCCCGAATTTCGACAACCGGAATGACGGTTCGATTCCGGTCAACACCGGCGGCATTCGACCTTATCGCGTGACGGACAGCAATGTTCAAACGCTAATCGGGCGTATCGAATCGCGCACCGATGCCTACCGGCGCGAAGTTAATCTGGCACTCGACAGAAGTTCGGTCAATAATACTCGAAGTGAAGACGCGCTGGTCGCTTATATCAATGAATTTGAGACCGCCACTGACAGTCTGCGTCGCAACTTTGACGGTCGCCGCTCGACTTCAGCTGATGTCGAGGAAGTCTTAAACCGCGCCTATTATATTGATAGCTTTATGCGCGATTATCGGCTAACGGCAAACGCCGAAAGTCAATGGCGTCTGCTTCGCACGGATTTAACGACGCTTTCAAATTATTACCGAGTCGGTTGGGATTGGAATCGCCCAAATTCCGGCGGCGGAAGTTTCGACACGCGATTAACCGGAACATACCGCTTAAATACCAGTCAAAGCGATGATGTAAGCAGCGTTGTTGAGCGCGCAACAACCAGTGCGACAGTTAATCAGCGCGAACGGCAGAGAGAAAATCTGGAAAGACGTTTATCTTCGCCCGATATGCTGGCGATTGAAAAACGCGGCTCGCAAGTGACGATTGCGTCCAGCACTTCGCCGCAGATAACTTTCAACGCCGACGGCGTGGCGCGAACTGAAACAACTAATAACGGGCGCACCATTAAAGTTACGGCGAATACTAACTACGACGGCGTTTCACTCAGCTATGAAGGCGACCGCGCTAATGATTTTTACGTTAATTTTAATCAATTAAGCAATGGTCAACTGCGAGTCGTGCGCCGTTTGTATCTTGAAAACAGAAATGAAACTATTACGGTTGCCAGCGTTTATGACAAGGTGAATGAAAGAGCCGATTTCACGATGGTCAACGACGGCACGGTCGGCGGCGGAACGGGAAATATCAACGATTTCATTATTGCTAACAACACGCCGCTGACGGCTAATTTGAAAACGCCGATTTCGACGAAAATCAGTCAGAACGGCGACCGTTTCCAGATGGAAGTTACTTCGCCTTCACAATACAACGGCGCAATTATCGAAGGGCGCGTGGCAAAAACCGAGCGTTCGGGTCGCGTTTCGGGCAGAGCTAACATTTCGTTGGAATTTGACACGATTCGGCTTCGCAACGGGCAAACTTACCGTTTTGCCGGAATTGTCAACAGTGTGAAGTTAGCCAACGGAGAAACCGTCACCGTCAACAATGAGGGAACGGTGCGCGACAACAATCAGACGACAAAAACCGTAACTCGTGCCGGAATCGGCGCGGCTCTCGGCGCGTTAATCGGTGCTATCGCCGGCGGCGGACAAGGCGCGGCAATCGGAGCCGGAATCGGAGCCGGAGCCGGAGCCGGAACCGTCATTCTGCAGGGACGCGATGATGTCGAATTAGGAGACGGAACGGAATTTTCGATCACCGCTTCGGCACCCAACAGCGTTCGATAAATTGCTTGTTTGGCTTAACAAAATTAAAGGACGAGCTTTACGGCTCGTCCTTTTTTGCTGAATGTCATACAAAATCGTGTTTTGTTCTGATACACGAAGTTCCGACTTGGGCGGCGAAACTCTCGATGTGACCCAAAAAAGCCCGCCGAAAATATGGCACGATTTTTGATAAGCGATAGATACGGCAGATCCAAGGTCTACCAGCATAAGCGTAATAAACATTTTTCAAAAATTTATGCAGACTAACCAAAAAAAGGAAAACGAAGAAATTCCAAACGTCGAGCGTCAGGATTGGAGCGTCAAGGAAATAGTTGACCAATCAACCAATAAATTTTCGGATGAAACTTTGCGGGAAATTTTGCGCGGCGACGAAAGTCAGGGCGATCCTGATGAACGCGATATTGTCGGCAGTCCAGATTCGATTGATACTCCGCAGGGACGCGAAGAAGCAAAAAACCATCAGGGAAACAATTCCTAAAGCACTCGCTAACAAGATTGGTTAAAAGGCAGGATTAGGCATTATCAAATGCTTGAAGCGCAAAAACGATAATGCAAATACCAGGGTGATATTATGCTTTCATTTTTTTCCGAGGAAACTGACAATGTAAATCCCTCGACAATTTTGCAGAGAATTGCTGTGGGCGATAAAACCGCTGTGCGAGAATCGGTGGATAATTATGGAAATTTGGTTTGGGCGATAGCCAAAAAATATACTGATTCAAACGACGAAGCCGAAGCCGCAGTGCAGATAATTTTTCGGGCAGTCTGGCGGCGAGCTTTCTGTTATAACGCCGCTAATTCGGATGAAAGAACTTGGATTGCCTGCGTCGCCCGGCGCATTATAATTAATTCATCGAACCAAAATAAACAATGCACATTCGCCGCCGCAGAGAATGAAAATTCCCGGTTTGAAGTGAACCGGATGGAAGAGCGTCCGCCGATGTATTCAGAAATCAGACAGCCCCATAAATGACTTGAACACGCTTGACACGATGTAGAAAGAAATTTTAGGGATGTTGATTAAAGGTAGAGTTTTTCCGTATGAAATTTCCAAAAACGGATTTGATGGTTGCTGAAATTGATTCATCAGTCAACGTCGGGTTAATGGAAATTGATAAATTTTTTAGAGTTGATTCAAAAAATCACTCTTCGGTGTGGTTCAATGAAGCCGGAAAATGATTTTACGCAAATAAAAATCAAGCGGTTGAAAGTCGAGAAAACATCTGGCTTTCAACCGCTTGATTTTTAAGTCAAGTAATTATTGACAATCGGAGTGTCCACAATCACAGCGGATCTCCGTCAAATCCTGATCAACTGCGTCTTTACAGTGTTCGCTGCAATAATCCGAATCATCCGATTTCGCGCAACTGCACAAGTCGTGCGCGCATTTGTTTTCGTTCGTCATAGATAAAATCCTCCTTCGATCATTGAAAATTGTCGCTTTCGCAACAGCAAAATTATAAATGAACTGTCTGGAATGAACAATGAATCGTCGAAATAAAAGAACGAATTACGGCGATAAAACGAAAAGGCTTTGTCCGAATGAACAAAGCCTTTTCGTTTTATCGCCGTAATTTATAAGTTTAAGGAACGAAAGCACTCGGAACCGGAACATCCGAGTTTGTGCCGAATGCGACTCCGGTTAAACCTGATTGACTTCGCAGCAAATACCAAATTCCGCTCGACGGGCGGAAGACGGCAACATCGGCTTTACCGTCGCCGTCGTAGTCCGCCGCTGTCGGAGTGTCAGTGTTCAAACCGAAAGAAACACCCGTGAATCCGAGTTGACTTTGATTGAGATACCAGGTTCCGTTCGACGGTCGGAAAACCGCGACATCAGCCTTGCCGTCGCCGTCGTAATCTGCCGGAACCGGTTTATCGGTCGAATTGCCGAACTGTACGCCGGTGAATCCTGCCTGACTTCGCAAAATATACCAAATGCCGGAAGACGGACGGAAGACGGCGTAATCGGTTTTCCCGTCACCGTCGAAATCGGCGGCGACCGGTTTATCTTCACTCGCGCCGAATTGGACGGCATTAGCCTGATTGTTTGCCAGGTTATAGACATACCAGGAACCGTTCGACGGGCGATAGACGGCTAAATCCGCTTTGCCGTCGCCGTCGAAATCGGCGGGCTGCGGAATGTCGGTTGCCGTGCCGAACGCCACGCCGGTAAATCCGGCTTGACTGCGATTGAGATACCACGTTCCGCCGCGATAAACGGCGACATCGGTTTTGCCGTCGCCGTCGAAATCGGCGGGCGCGATTTTATCGCCCGATTGTCCGAACTGAACGCCGGTAAAACCTGCTGTTGATTGGTTTAGATACCACGCGCCGTTAGTCGGGCGAAACACCGAAACGTCAGATTTGCCGTCGCCGTCAAAGTCGAATTTGGTGCTGCCGCCATTTAAATTTATCTCGAACGCGCCGCGCCCGTAAGTGCCGACCTGGATTAAACCGTTGGGCTGCGCGTCGAGTTCGCTGATAATCGTCGGCGGCAATCCGGTGTTGAATGTTTCCCAAACATTACCGTCGGTCGTCGAACGAAAAACGCCGATGTCCGTCCCGACGTAAAGCGTCGCCGTATTGCGCGGATCAATCAGCAAATCGTTGGTCGGAATATCCGGCAGATTGCCGCTGATGTCCGTCCAATTCGTCCCGGCGTTCGTCGTTTTGAAAACGTGTCCGCTGGCGTAACCGGAAACGGTCAGATACGCGGTGTTCGGATCGGTCGGACTGACGCTGATGTCCTTGATAAAACGGTTTGGCAGTCCGGTGTTGATCGTCGCCCAATTTACGCCGCCGTCGGTGCTGACCGAAACTTTGCCCTGCCCCGAACCGGTGTAAATGACGTTCGGATTTGAACGGCTGACTCCGATGGCGGAAAGCGTGTCGCCGCCGCCGTTGGTCAAATCCGCCGCGCCGCCCGGAGCCGTCCAATTTACGCCGCGATCCGTGCTGACGTAAAGCCGGTAAGTTCCGAAATACAAATTTGAATTAACTTCGCTGCCGACAAACGGCGGATAGAAAGCCACGCGGTCGTTGCCGAAAATTGCGTCGCTGCCGATAGTCGCGCCGAAATTATCGCCGTTATTATTATAGCGAAACACGGTATTGAAAACGTAGGTGACGAAAAGTATGGACGGATCAACCGCGTCAACCACGATTTGCCCGCCGTCGCCGGTCGCAAATTCGCGCCAGCTTTGTGTGCCGCTGCGTCTCTGAGTGCCGTTGTCCTGCGTGCCGCCGTAGGTTTTCGTCGGGTCTGTCGGGTGTAAGTCCAGGCTCGTGAACATCGTCAATCCGAGAGTCGAATTGAGCGTCTGAAAAGTGTTTGCGCCGTCGGTCGAACGCCACAAGCCGCCGTCGTTGGCGATATAAATCAGATTCGGATTCGCCGTTGAAATATAAAAATGATGCTGATCGGGATGCGCCCGCGACTGCGTGGGCGTGTAGCCGCCGGTGATGGTGAAGTTTCGGGTGATGTTCGTATAAGTTGCGCCGCCGTCCTGAGTGCGCCACAAATCGCGTGTGCCGACGAAAATCGTGTTCGGGTCGGTCGGGTGAACGAATAAATAAAAATTGTAGTTTAATTGCCCGGTGTCGAAAGCCGCGCCGCGATTCGTCCAGGTCGCGCCTTCGTCGGTGCTGACTTCCATTCGCCCGGTGCTGCCGCTGCCTAAAACGACGTAGACATTTTGCGGCGCGGACGGCGTGACGGCGATTTTAATGTTCGACGTGGTGGCGAAAGGCGCAGTGTAAACGCGCGCCCAGGTTTGCCCGGCATCAATTGATTTGAGAACGCCGCCGGTTGAAACGCCCGTGCCGTCCACGCGCTGCATCGCCAGATAATATGTGTTCGGCTGCGTCGGATGGCGCACCAAATCTCTCGGCAAACCGGAACTCGTGCGCGTCCAGTTCACGCCGCCGTCCGCCGAAAGCCAGAAACCGCTGGCGGATGCCGTGTTTCCCTGCTGACTGGAAAATTGCGCGACGTAGACGCGATTCGGGTTGACGGCATCAACTTCGATAGCGGAAATTCTGCCCTTCGACGGCAGTGTCTGGTTGTTGACGCGCACCCACGTTTGCCCGCCGTCGGTTGATTTCAAAACTCCCGTGCCGAGATAACCCTGAGCTTTATCGCCCATTCCGGCATAGACAATCGAATTGTTGCTCGGCGCAAACGCGATTGAGCCGACCGCCAAATCAACCTGCCCGTCCGAAGTCGGAACAAAGGTCGCGCCGCCGTCGGTCGAACGCCACACGCCGCCGGTCGCCGCGCCGATTAAAACAATCTGCGGATTCGACGGCGCAACGGCAATCGCGTTGATGCGTCCGCTGGTCAAACCCCAATTGTTGGGAAAGAATGAAGAAGTCGGTTTCGGTCCGATTGCCTGCCACTGCGGAAGCGGCGCGTTGCCGTCGCGCCGCGCATCAATTGGGCGCGAAAACCACGCCTGCCGACGCGCATCATCAGGCAATTCGCTAAACGGATAAGTGCGCTGCGAGATAAACCAGTCCTCGCGCTTCTCCGCGTTGCCTTCAAATTCATCTTCGATTCGCGGCTGTTCAAATGTGCGTTTCGATTTTTTTCGATCAAATTTGGCGGCAAATTTTTTCTTCGATTTCTTTTTCTCGGAAGTTTGATTGATGCGCTTTTTTGAATCGGCGATTTTGCTTTTCGGCTTTTTGACATCGGCAAAAACCGGACTCGCGCCGCTGATTAAAACGGTCAAGATCAAAAGAAAACTCAATAAAAAACCTGTGGCGGTCAACCGGGGAAAATAATTCTTTTTCATAATTTAACTGGCAGGATAGTTGAATCTCAGCTTGGAACTTTATCAGAAATAATTTTTTATTTAAAGACGAAAGCAATTTAATCACGGTTGGCAAATAAAAAGCGGCATCGTCAATTGACGATGCCGCTTCGATGCCGGAGCGATAAATGTATTTATCGCTCCGGGAAAAGGTTAATAATTTACGGCAGTTGATACTGCGACCATCTTGCCGTCGGCGTGTCGGTGGGGGAACCGAATGCCTGTCCGAATTGCGTCGCATTTCCGACCGCGCGATAGAAGAACACGCCGTTCGATGAACGCCAGACTGACAAATCGGTTGAACCGTCGCCGTTATAATCGCCGGCAGTGACAATATCGCCGGTTTGTCCGAATTGAATACCGTTGACCAACAAGACGGCTTCGGCACTCATTGCATACCAGTAAAGCAAACCGCCTCGAAGTTCGGTGACACCGACATCAGATTTGCCGTCGCCGTTGTAATCGCCAATCGCCAACGCCATATCGTCACGTCCGAAGCTGACGCTGGTCGCGCCGCCGGAAGATTTCAGGATAAAGTATTGGGTCGAGCCGGTCGCCGGAGCATTGGTTGTTCGGCGAACCGCGTAATCTAATTTGCAGTCGCCGTCAAAGTCGCCGACCACCGGAACGTCCGTCGCGCCTCCGCCCCATTGAACCGCTGTGATCGCGCCGTTGACGGTATTTAAGACATACCAAACACCGGTTGACGGACGATAGACGGCTAAATCGGCTTTGCTGTCGCCGGTATAATCGCCGACGACGGGAATGTCGGTTGCCGTGCCGAATTGCGATGAGCGCACCGCGTTATTCGAGCTTTGCGTCCAATACCAGACTCCGCCGCGATAAACCGCGTAATCGGTTTTGCCGTCGCCGTCGTAATCAGCGGGCTGTAATTTATCGGTCGAAACGCCGAAATTATAGCCGGTCGCCGCGCCGCCGCCGTTCGGCAGCACATACCAAATGCCGAAAGACGGACGGAACACCGCGTAATCGGTTTTGCCGTCGCCGTTAAAGTCCGAACGTCTTTGAATTAGACACACTACCGGACCGACGCAGCTTTGACAAACTCGTCCGCCGACTACCTGCACATCATCTACGCGCACACCCGCTCCTGCGACCGAACTGTCTGAAGCCATCAGCCAGCGGAAATTAACCATCTGACCGTTCAAAGAGGCGGGCAGATTAACCGTCGAAGTAACGTAGCCGTTCGAGTTGCCCGTCCACGCCATTCTGCCGCCAATCGGACTCATAAAGGCGGTCGAAATCGTGCCGTTGTAACCGCCGGAGACAAAAGTTCCGCCGCCGGTAATGACATCCGTCCAGGTCGTGCCGCCGTTAATAGAATACTCCAAAACCATTCCGTCGAAGTTAGTTTCAACACTGTAGGAGTTCTTAAACGTAATTTGTGCGGTAGCACTGGAAATCGCCACCGCCGGACTAACCAAAGCCGCTGCGTTGACGGTCGCCGGGTCGTTAGCAAAAGCGGCGTTCGGAGCGGAACTCGGAGTCGTCGTCGTCGTTACCCAGTTAATCTCCGTGCCGGAAGTTTGGACGCTCGTCCAGCCGGTCGGCAGAGCCGGAGCCGTCACGCCGTCGAAGTTCTGCGCCAGCGAAACGCTGTTGACACCGGTCGTATAAGTTTTCGTGACGTTCGGGAAAGTCGCCGCGCCGTCACTTAATACGAATGTCAAAACGACATTGTTGCCGCACGGCAGACTGGAGCTAACCGTAAATGTAAAGTTCCGCGAAACCGCCGCGCCGCCGAAAGCCAAAGCACCGTAATTTTGCGTCACCGCGCTGACCACGCCGCCGGTCGCCTGCAAAGTTGCCGACAAATTAGTCGTGTTCGTGCCGCCTGAATTTGAAAGCGGCAGGCTGACGGTTAAAGTTTCGCCCGGGTCGGGCAGACCGTTGGCGACTCCGCAACTTTCGGCAGTGATGGCAATTGTTCCGGCGGTTATTTCAGCCGGTCCGCCGACTGCGCCGATGGTGATGTTGGCATCGTTAATATCGAAAAAGATGTTTCCGATTGCTTCGATTTTAATACGCGCCTGCGTTGAAGGCGTATTCGGAATCGCCACCGATTCTGAACCGTCGTTGGCAGTCGAAGCCGCTAGGACGGTCGGAAATGTTTGCCCGCCGTCGGTAGATAAAGAAATTTTGACGTTTGCCGTGCTGATGGGCGCGGCGGTCGTGCCGCTGACATCCCAGGTAATCGTGCGGTTGGAACCGCCGACAATAGTCGTCGCAGTGTTGCCCGTCGTAACTCTGAACGGCGTCGTCGTATTGACCGACGAAACAGTTACTCCGGCATCGGCGTTGCCGCCTCTGCTGTCGCGCACCGACACGCGGAAATTCATCGTGCGGGCAATCGAAGGTAAATCTTCGCCGGTAATACAAGTCCCGCCGCAGACTACTCCGGTCGCCGACGTTCCGGTGAAGGTCAAAGGAGCTTCGTTGGAATTGTTCAAAATATACGTCAAACCCGGAAAGGTGCGGGTCGGGCTTGCCACCGGCAGATACGAACGCAGCAGCGGACGCGCCGCCAGCGTCGTATCGTCGTCGTCCGGCGATGACGGATAGGTCGAAGGCGACGCGCCGGGGTCGTTTTGTTCCCAGTTATACGTCAGCACATCGCCGCTGTCGGCATCGGTCGCGTTGGCGGTCAAGGCAAACGGCGTGTTGAACGGAATCGAATAATTGGTCAAAGTTCCGATAACCGGAATCGCGTTGGTTCCGCTCAACGTGCCGCACGATGCGCCCGCACCGCTCGTAATAAAGGTAATCGCTTCGGTCAAATTCACGACGTGAAAAGTTTCGATTGAGTTACGAGCCAGATTCGCCGTGCTGGAGCAAATACCCGCGTAACCCATAATCGTTACGCCGCTGCCGGCTTCCGTTCTGGTTTGCGTCGGACTGCTGCCGCAGTTTCCCGTAGCGTTGAACGTGTGATTTTGATTGAATTGATGTCCGATTTCGTGGGCGACGTAATCAATGTCAAACGGGTCGCCGGTCGGATTGGGAATGCCCGACAAGCCGCGGGCTTTGTTTATTCCGCAGACTGAACCGAGTTGGGCGACACCGCCCGGTCCGGTTTCAAAAAGATGTCCGATGTCGTAATTAGCCGCGCCGATAATCGAATTGACGTTCGTTTGGTTAGCGATGAGGTCCGCCGAACCGCCGCCATTGCCGTAATCGGCGGGCGTTTCCGGGTTCACCGTATAAATCGTATTGGTCGTCGAAACCAGCGTAAAGCTGACCGCCAATTCTTTGCGATAAACGCCGGAGACGCGGTTGACCGACGTTACGACTTGATTAAAGGCTTGGGTCGCGCCGCCGAACAAAGTCGTGTATTCAAAAGTCGTCGCCACCGCT
>JAJAZE010000201.1 GCA_026785925.1 Pyrinomonadaceae bacterium | reverse complement strand
TTGAACGGCGACTTTTCCCCCGGCACGTTCGGGTTCATTCACCGTTTTTTCCAGCAAATTCTCTTCTTTTAATTCCTCGATCAAATCTTCAAATATATTCATTGGTTTTTCTTGCCGAAGTTTCTTTTAGGGCGGAATGAGCTTTCCGAACGATACGGCGAAATGACTCGCCGACATTATAAAAAATTGGACTCTGCAATTTATCGGCGCGTCAAAATCGCGTGGTCAATAACAAATTTCGGCACCCAGGGACTGACAAGTTTTGGCATCCCGACGCGATTGATTTTGATTAAACAGTGATAGTTTCCGTTTGTTTATGAGGAATTACCGGCAAAGCATTTCTCTGTAAAGCCTCGTCTTTCCAAGAGTTTTGCAAAATGTATGCCAGCAAATCAGGGACGATTTGAATCCTTTATAAAAATGGAGGACAAGTTTTTTGAGATAGCTTTCGGTCTGTTTCCAACACGCTTCAACGGACTGCCGATATTATTTTCGGATTTTTTTTGTAGATTATGAAATTTTGTCGTTTTTTTGAGTTATACTATTCGGACATTATATATTTTTGGAGAAAAAGCTAATTGAGCGCAGTTATTGAGCAGACGATTGAAACTTACGGAATTGAGAATTGGGGCGCAGGTTATTTCGGCGTGAACCGCAAAGGAAATCTCATTGTCCGCGCCGGTGAAAACGACACTCTTTCCGCTGATGTCAAAGAAATTATCGAGGATTTGAAAAAGCGCGGCATCAATACGCCCGTTCTTCTTCGTTTTCCGCAACTTCTCGCCGGACAGGTTCGCAAACTTCAGAAAGCCTTTAAAAATTCCATCAAAGAATTTGAATACAACGGCGGACATATGTGCGTCTATCCGATGAAGGTCAACCAGAATC
The DNA here is from genome assembly GCA_026785925.1 of Pyrinomonadaceae bacterium. Lineage (GTDB taxonomy): Bacteria > Acidobacteriota > Blastocatellia > Pyrinomonadales > Pyrinomonadaceae. The sequence continues at coordinate 887 of JAJAZE010000201.1, read as the reverse complement.
GCGCCGTCGTCGAAGAATACCTGCGCGAAGGCAAACGCTACAACTTCGGACTCGAAGCCGGATCGAAAGCCGAACTTTACGCGGCGATGGCGCAGGAACATTCGGACGAAAGCCTGCTTGTTTTGAACGGCTTCAAAGACCGCGAATTTATCCAGCTCGCTTTTGCCGGAGCGCAAGCCGGAAAAAACGTCGTGATCGTTATCGAAAAACTCAGCGAACTCGAAAACACGATTAAAATCGCCGACGAAGTGATCGCTGAAAATCCCGAAACGAAATTGCCGATGGTCGGCGTGCGCGTCAAACTTTACTCGAAAGGTTCGGGCAAATGGGAAAAGTCGGGCGGCGAAGCAGCGAAATTCGGTTTGACGACGACGGAGATTTTAGAATGTATTCGTCGCTTAAATGAGACAGGCAAAACCGATATGCTGAAACTTCTGCATTTTCATATCGGCTCGCAGTTAACCGACATCAAACGAATTAAAGGCGCGATGCGCGAGGCGGCGCGAACTTACGCGAAGATTCGGCAGTTGAATATCCCGATTCAGTATCTCGATGTCGGCGGCGGAATGGCGGTTGATTACGATGGCTCGAAAACTTCGTTTGAATCGTCGGCGAACTACAACGCGCAGGAATTCGCCAATGATGTGGTTTATGTGATCAAAACCGTCTGCGATGACGAAGACGTGCCGCATCCGACTTTGATTCAGGAATCGGGACGTTATTTGTCGGCGTATCACGCGATTTTGGTGACGAACGTGCAGGACGAAATCGAAACTATCGTCGAAGATTTAACGCCGATTCAGATTACGATTGACGATCCGCCGGTCGTGCGTGAATTGCACGATTTGCGCGAAAGCATCAACGGGAAAAATTACGGCGAATACTAT
>JAJAZE010000200.1 GCA_026785925.1 Pyrinomonadaceae bacterium | reverse complement strand
AGAGTTTTTTAATGAGGTAATTTCAAAAATGACGACGCAAGCGACCACCGAACTCGAAACAACCGAAAATCAATTGACCGAATTGCCGGACAATCTGCGCTCGATCCGCGACATCGTGAAAGATTTGTCAAAGCCGATTGCCCAGAAACACCTGCGAAAGCGGCGGCAGGGCGGCAAGGAAATCACTTATTTGTCGTGGCACGACGCGGTGAAATATCTCGATCATTTCGCGCCCGGCTGGTGCTATGAAATTCGTTCTATCGAATCGGTCGCCGGAAAATTGATTATGATCGTGCGGCTTTCGGTTTCGTGCGCGGAAGGTTCGGTTTATCGTGAAGCAACCGGACAGGAAGATGAAGATTTGGAAAGTTACGGCAACTCTTCGAGCAACGCGGAAAGTATGGCTCTGCGCCGCGCCGCCGCGAAATTCGGTTTGGGATTGTCGCTTTACGATCAGAATAAATAACTTTGTAAATGAATGTCTGGCAAATTATTCTGCGGCTCGCGCCGTTCGTCAAACCTTACAAATCGCTGGTCATCGTCTCGTTTTTTCTCACCTTGCTCGGCGCGGCTATCGCGCAAATCAATCCGCTGGTTTTGCGCTATACGGTTGATACGATCAGTCAATTATTAAGCGAAGGCAAAACTGCCCCGCACGGGTTTTCTCTTTTGTTTTTCATCAGCGCAATTTTATTCGGCAAGGAAATAGCGAACATTGCCATTAAATACGGGCAAAGTATGCTCGGCGAATAGATTCGCATTAATCTTTATTGATTCGGATATAATTTTCGTCCTAAAAAAAGGGCGCGTCGTCGAAAGCGGAACGCACGAGAAACTTTACGAGAAAAACGGAACTTACCGCGAAATTTTCAACGCTTCGGCGCGAAGTTTGAATTTAGACCTCATTTCAAAAACATTGGAACTCAAGTCGGCTTGATGATTAAAAACGGAAAAGCCGCGTCAAATTGACGCGGCTTTTCCGTTTTTTGCGTCGCTGTCCGATGCTTTGCTGAATTTTCTCTCGACCGAATCAATTCTCCCATTTGGTCTGACAAAAACAGAAATTACCCGAAAAAGTTGAAAATAAAATTTTATCCAAACAATATCTGGAAGCCATCTCAAAATTGCGTTCTTCGTTGAGAGTCCAAACTTCAGTTTGCTGTTTTCGCCAGCGAAGCGCGGCGAAAACCACACGCTCAAGCGTGGACTCTGAACGAAGAACGCGACTTTTTGTTTTTGAGATAGCTTCTAGAAAAAATGAGTTAAAATTTCAGGCAATTTTCTTCGGGCGAGAGAAAAGTTATTTTTTTTCGGCAACCACGACAATTGAAACGCCGAAGGGAAAATTAAAATTTTTGAGCCAGAGTTTTTCCGCTCCGAAGAGTTTGCCGAACACGCCGTTGAGCGCGGAAACATTGACGTTGTTTTCCGATTCGGGTTTGATGCCGGTGATTCTCATCAAAGTTCTGCCGCCCAGAATCGGCGCAAAAAATGTGATGTTGGCGTAAGTGGCGCGTTCGATTTCAAAGCCCGCTGTTTCCAATCGCTCGACAATCTGCTTTTTCGTATAACGAATCCGGTGATTGGAAACGTCGTCCTGCACACCCCAGAGCCACATAAAAGCCGGAACGAAAATTAAAGTCTTGCCGCCCGTTTTCAGAACCCGGTTCATTTCCTTTAATCCGGCAACGTCGTCGTCGAGGTGTTCGACGACATCGAGCGCGGTGACGACATCGAAGCTCTCGTCGGCAAACGGCAGCTTTTCCGCCAAACCTTTGTGAACCGTCAAGCCTTTCGATTGGCAGAATTCGAGCGCGTCGTCAGATACGTCAACGCCTTCCGCCGCGCCGAATTTCGCCAGCATTTCGAGATTGCCGCCCGTTCCGCAGCCGACATCTAAAATTCTCGGATTTTGGATTGCAGATTTTCGATTTTCGATTATTCGTTCTAAAAAAGATTCGAGAATCGCGCGGCGACCGACATACCACCAATGCGAATCTTCGACGCGGTTCATAATCGCGTAAGTATGCGGCTGCATTTCTTTGGAAAGCGTTTGGTTCATATTCTTATTTTATCGCAGATACGATTCGAGTTACTTATTATCAACACGATTTTCGAGCGTTTCCTGTAAGTTTTGCGGAAGATTTGAAAGCAGATTCAAATTCGTTTTTTGCTCGATGGCGCGAACGGTCGTGCGAAATTTGCGCCAATCGGTTTTGCCGGGATAGGCGATGTTCGGCATATCAATCGCCGTGACCGGCGTGGTTTCATTGACGGCGGAGAAATCCGCGCCCGACGGTATGGCGATGATTACTTTCCAGCAATTGGTCGGGACGGAAACTTTCTTTTTCAACTTGCCTTTTTCGCCGTAACAACCGGCGACGACGTATAAATCAACCCGGCTTTTTTTCACCAGATCGCGCGAGTAGGTTTCAAAATCGTTCCAGACATTGCGATTCAAATCCGGCGTTTGCGGAGTCATATTCGTCATATAAAACGTCTCGCTGTTGGTTTCGGGACTGCTCGAACGGTCGGCACTCGGACATAAATGCCCGCGATCAAAACCGCTGCCGGTGTAGTCGGCGGGCGTGATGCGCGCGAAATTTTTCGGCAAATTCGGGTCGGGGCGAAAATCGTTCTGCCGCTCGGCGACACCGAAATCGCTCGCCGTGATGCGCCACGCGACCCAATTCGCCGAGCCGCGACTGTTATTATAAGAAAGCGCGTAGGCGTTGTTGACCATCAAATAATTATCGGCGTTTGCCGGGCTGCCGGTAGCGTTCGACGGATTTCCGGGCGCGAGATATATTTTCTGCGCCTGTTCGACGTTTAAAATCGGCGTGTTCGGCGTTCGCGGCGATTCGGGTTGGGTCGTCTCGGTCGTTTCGGTTCTGTCCGTCGCCGTCTGCCAGATTTTTTTGCTGACCCAAACGCAAGCGGCGATCAGCACAATGATAATTATTAGAGCGATAATGCCGCCGTTGATTACTTTCTTGTTCATAATTTTATGCCGCGCCGGTTCTTCAAAAGTTTAGCATAAACCGTTTGGAAAACCGGCGGTGCGCTTTCGGCGCAAGATGCGTTAAAATATATTTGTAATGAGTGAAAAAATTCATTTGACCGGATTTTCAACGCAGGAACTCGCCGATTTTGTGCAAAACATCGGCGAGCCGAAATTTCGTGCCGGACAAATTTTCAAAGGTCTGCACGAAAGACGCATTCTCGATTTTGATGCAATAACCGATTTGCCGAAAGCACTGCGTGAAAAACTCGATGAAACGGCGACCGCGACAACTTTAAAAGTCGAATCGCGCTATGTTTCCGAAGACGGAACGCGCCGTTTTCTGATGAAAACGCACGACAATTTTCCGGTTGAAACCGTTTTTATTCCGACCGAAAACCGCGACACGATTTGTTTTTCGTCGCAGTCGGGCTGTCCGCTCAAATGCGATTTTTGCTTGACGGCGAAACTCGGATTATTGAGAAATTTGACGGCGGGCGAAATCGTCGAGCAGATAATTATCGTTCTCAACGATGTTTATGGAATAGGGGCGGAAACGCCGCACGGCACGAATCTGGTGGCGATGGGCGCGGGCGAACCGTTTTTGAATTACGAAAATTTAATCAAAGCTCTGGGAATAATGGCGGACGAAAACGGTTTATTTATCGTAGCGAATCGCGTGACGGTTTCGACCGCCGGAATCGTGCCGAAGATTTACGAATTTGCGAAACTCGAAAAACGTCCGAATCTGGCGATTTCGCTGTCCGCGCCGAGCGACGAACTGCGCGATAAACTGATGCCGATCAACCGGCGTTGGAATATCGAAGAGCTTTTGACGGCGGCAAAAGCCGTCCAGAAAACTCTGCGGCGCGGCGAACGATTCACTTTTGAATACGTTCTGCTCGGCGGCGTGAACGACGCGGACGAACACGCCCGCACGCTGGCTAATCTGTTGAATAAACACGATTTACAAAAGGTGAAAATCAATTTGATTCCGCACAATCCGGCGGAACCGCTCGAATATCATCCGCCGAATTCGGAGCGAGTCGAAAGTTTTAAAGGTATTTTAGAGTCGAGAGGTGTCGCGGCTTACGTTCGCCGTCCGCGCGGGCGCGATATTTACGCCGCTTGCGGTCAGCTTGCCGCAGTGAAAGGATAAAGGATCAAGGATAAATAAAACGATGATTCATTGATTCTTATTCATCTTTCATCCTTTTAATCAAGATTATGGAAATTTTCTTTGTCGGACTAGTCCTCGTTGCGCTGATGGTTTATGCTTCGACGAAAATCAAAAAAAGCGCGGCGCGGGCGTTTGAGCGGGAAGAAATCGAAACGGAAGAGTTTTCGATGATTAAATCCGAAGGTTTTCTGCATCCGCTGAAAGACGATTCTCCGCTGGCATTCGAGGCTTATTCAAAAGATTTGGGGAAGAACGACGCGAGCAAATTTAACCAATCGTGGGTTGCCTTGCGGGTGATTTCCGATTCGGATTTCAAAACGGTTTGCGGCAATGTGAAAGCATCCGCTGATAAAATTTTATCGAAAAACTTCGTCGAAAATCAAAAAATCGGTTTGTTTGAAACCGAGCGAACCGAAAACGATGTCGAGATTTTGTCTTTCTGGAAAATCGTTGAAAGCCGCGAGCGGCGAAAAGTTTATGAACTGAAAGTTTCGGTTTTGAAAGCTTACGAAGCAGATTTCACGCAGCGGGCGGGCGAGATGATTGAAAGTTTTACGGTGAAATAAAAGCATCTCAAAAATACTATTCGGGCATCATTTAACGGCAGAGGAAATTCATGAAAAAACTTATATTCGGCTTATTGACGGCATTTATTTTTACGGCGTTCTGCGTCTTGCAGGCGAACGCGCAAACGGTCAGCGGTTCAATCGGAACGGTGAAACGCGGCGGTTCGACGCGCGGAACCATCGTTTTGAGTTTGCCGTCCGAACTGCACGTCAACTCAAATCGTCCGAGCGGCGAAACATTGATTCCGACCAGAGTCAGCGTAACGGCGGCGGGCGCAAAAGTCAGCGGCGTAACTTATCCGCGCGGGAAAAACCGCCGGTTTGCGTTTTCCGAAGACACGCTCAATGTCTATGAAGGCAGCACCGCGTTCGGATTTAATTTAACGGTTCCCGCGACTTTCAAAGGAAATGCCGTCAAAGTTCGCGCTGTCGTCCGTTATCAGGCTTGCACGAACGAAGTTTGTTACCCGCCGAAAAGCAAGGAAATTACTTTGACGGCGAAAGTTCAATAAACAAAAATCGGCAGCCGCAACAAAGCACAATATCCACAAAAATTAAGAAAGCAATTTATTTTTGTGATTTTTGCGCTTTTTTTTGGAGGCTGTAAGAATTAGGTAGTGACCTAATCTGATAGTGCTGAAAGTAAATGATTTTGGCTTTTAGAAATGGGCAATTTACAAATGTTTCAAAAGTCAGCCAAGAGATTTAGTTTTGAGATTTTGATTATCAAACAGCTTTTGAGATTCGTAAAACCAGGTTATCCAGCCGAATTGTTGAGCAGATTCTTTTGTGTCAGAAACGGGCGTTTTTGGCAGTCATTGTTTACTTAAGTCGAATGGCTGAGATGATGCGGAGCAAAACCGCCGATACGCAAGTTTAGGATAAAAAAGCAACGTAATGAAAAAGTCGCTGTTTTGCCCTCACGTCCATTGAATTGTTCGACGGCGCGTATATTCTTTTGCGTTTTCGTCAGCTAACATTTTTTTTACTTTGACGTTTCATTTGATAAAAGCGACCGATTATTTATCGGTGCGAATATCAAATTGGTAAATTCTTCGGTCAGCGAAACTACTTGCGGCGCGAACTCGTAGCGTTTGTCCCGGACGCTGACGATATAAGTTTCGCCTACCGGAACATTTTCAAATCTGAAATAACCAAAAGGATTCGTCAGCGCCGTTCGCGCATTCCCGTTTTGGTCGGTCAAAACAACTTGCGCGCTGGCAATTCCGCGTTTGCCGTTAAGGACGCGCCCGCCGACGCTTACGTCTGCCGCAGTCGGTCCGGCTTGAATCATCGTGCGGTAATTCGTGCTGACGGAATTCGTGCCGTTCGTCGCCGTGATTGTGTAGTTAAATGTTCCGCCCGTGATCGGCGTTCCCGTGACGGCATACGCTCCGGCTTGCGGCGCAGCGGAGAGCAAACCTTCTGCCGAAGGACGACCGGGCTTTGTCGGCGGCGCATTGGTCAAAGACAATCCCGGCGGCAGACTTCCGGCAGTTAGCGAATAAGCGAACGCGCCACTGTTAGGCGTGATAACGAAATTGTAAGGAGTTCCCACTTTGCCGCCGGTCGTCGCGGCGCGAAACGTGCCGCCGTTTGCGGTGTTATTGAGTTCAAACGCGCCGATGTCCACGTTGCCGACTCTCACCGCACCGCGCTGATCTGCCGGAAGCGGCGAGTTGTTGTCACCGCAGCCGTTCAATGTAATAACGCAGTTGTTTCCAGCATTGACAGCAGGCGAATTGCCGAGCAGCGGGATCGTCATCGTCGCTCCGCCGTAATTGCCAAAAGGCGCAAACAGCGGCGATTGACCGATGATGTCCGACTGACTAAAAGGTGCCACCTGACACCTTATAAAATCCTGAGATTCCAGATTCGTCACGCCGAACAGATTATTGCCGAGCGAATTGAACGCGCCGCCGTGCAGACAAATATCAGACTGAATGCCGAAATTATCATAGTTCTCGGTGATGATCGTATTACGCATATTTATTGTGCCGGAATATGCGTATATTCCCGTTGAGAACATAAATCCATCAAAAATGTTCGTTTTTGAATTATGCGTAACGGTCGAATTGATGAGCGTCATCGTCCCCTCGTTCAAGACCCGCCTCCCCAAAGCGGTTGGATGTTATTGGAAATAGTCGTATTCGTGATCGTCGCGGTTGCAGTTGGTCCATTATGAATGCCGGACCCGACAAAATTGGTGTAGGACGTACCGAATTGGTTACCGTCGATCAGCGAGGATGAGACTTTCAAATCGCGTTCATTGTAAATTCCGCCTCCCGGGCTGCCGAAATTACCGCTGACACTTGAGTGCTGCATGGCTACATTTCCGTTCGATTGGATCCCGCCTCCGGCAGTATCCGCGCGATTAGCACGAATCGTCGAACTTGTCATGTAAAGATTTCCTGCGTTCGAGACACCTCCGCCGCCATTCTGTGAGTAATTACCCTGCACGATCGAATTGTTAAGCGTCAGGTCGCCAAGATTCGTACTTCCGCCGCCCACGAAGACCGCCGTGTTATCTTGAATGATCGAATTAGTTAGAGTTGCCTGACCGGTGCCGTTTCTGAGTCCCCCACTATCCTGACCATTATTATTTCTAATGACCGAATTGGTGACAATTAATGTGCCGCCGTTATTGTAGATACCTCCATATTTACCTGTGTTGTTTCTTATCAACGAATTGAGGAATCTGACGGTTCCGTTGTATATATTAACTTCGCCCGCAGTCAAGGGATCGGGGTCTTGAGCCGTGTTGCCGTTGGCGATAGTTATGCCGTCAAACGTCAGATCGGCGCTGTAAATAAAGAAAACTATACTGGTCGGGTTTCCCGCGATCGTAATATTGCTCGCGCCGGGACGGTTGGCGATCGTCAAACTGCCAGCGCCGTTCACTTGCAATGCCGCTCGGGTTCCTGTCAATAAGATCGTGCAACCGCCGTTTTCGCAGCCAAGGATGTTGAAGTTGATGGTATCGGCGGCGGATGTCGAATTTGCCGCGCCAATTGCTTCGCGCAAACTCCCTGCGCCGTCATTGTTTGTGTTCGTCACGATATAGACGGCAGCCTCCGCTTTGAGCGCGAAAGCCGTTGTTGCTAAAAATAGAAATACGATAAGTTTAATCGCATATTTGTAAGTTATTTTCATTTCCTTAATAATTTTCACTAAATATTTTTGAGTCATTTAAGAATAACTTATTTACATTTCGCTGTTACTCTAAAAACATCGCTCACCGCTTCACTGCCAAGCCGTCGAACGGCTGAAATGACGTGGGGCGAAACCGCCAGCGTCAATGTAACATTTATGAAAAAACGTGATTAAAAAGCCGCTGTTTCGCCCTCGCGTCCATTGAATTGGTGCGACACGAAAGTCGCTTGATTAGCTGTGATGATTGATTCATCAAGACATCACCGATTGTTCT
>JAJAZE010000199.1 GCA_026785925.1 Pyrinomonadaceae bacterium | reverse complement strand
CGATACGCTTTTCCGCCAAGCCAAGACGATTGCCGAACGCGAAGAAATGACGCTCGACCAATTCATCGCGCTGGCGTTGGCAAGCCAGATTTCAAGTTGGAACGTCGGTAAAACTTTTGCCGACCGCGCCAACCAAGGCAATTGGGAAAAGGCGCGAGAAATTCTGGCTAAAGCACCTGACACTAAAGCCGAAGATTACGACAAACTTTAACTAAAGCGGCGGAAGGCGTTCACGATTTGACAATAAAGCATTTTTAATCGAATGGCGAAGAATTCACGGTTGAAAATTAATGAAACAAACCATTAGTGAGAAAGAATTTGAAAGACAATTGCGGGAAGCGAGCAAGAAAGCTATCAGCGAACCGGATGCAATCGCCGTTCACTACGAAAACGGAAAAGTTTTCGTCGAACTGGCAAGCGGCTGGAATTTTGATTTTAACCCGCGAGATTTTGAAGAGTTTGCATCTGCAACGGAAGCCGATTTAGAAACTATCGGACTTTGGGGACGCTATACGTTGGCGTGTCCAAATTTAGATGTGCATATCGGAATCGGCTCGATTATCTTGAAGCTAATCGGTGAAAAATTTCTCGTCTCGGAACTCAGCCGCCGACGCGGGCAAACGAAAAGCAAAAAAAAACAAAATGCTTCGCGGGCGAATGGCAAGCTCGGCGGTCGCCCTAAAAAAGTTGCTGCGTAAGTGTTAAATTATCAAAACTCAGAAAAATTTGAGCGAGAGCGATTTTCCGTTCTCGCTTTTTTGTTATAATCGCCTTTTTTATGAAATCTACACAAACATCTTATCCGCGCGGCAAAATTAAAATTCTGCTGCTCGAAAACATTTCCGACGCAGCGATTGCCGAATTAAACGCGGGCGGTTACACCGAGATCAGACAAATCAAAGGCGCGTTGAGCGAAACTGATTTAATCAGGGAAATCAAAGGCGTTCACATTCTCGGCATTCGTTCCAAAACCCGCGTGACGGAAACGGTTTTAGCGCGAGCCGACAAACTTTTGACTATCGGCGCGTTTTGCATCGGCGTTAATCAGATTGATTTGAATGCCGCAACGAAAAAAGGCATCGCCGTTTTTAACGCGCCTTATTCAAATACGCGCTCGGTCGCCGAATTGGTAATCGCCTTGTGCGTGATGCTGATTCGCAAAATCGCCGATAAAAACATCGCGGCGCATCGCGGCGTTTGGCTCAAAGATTCCAAAGGTTCATTTGAGTTGCGCGGGAAAACTTTGGGCATCGTCGGTTACGGTAACATCGGTTCACAGATTTCGGTGATGGCGGAAGCGTTGGGAATGAATGTCGTTTATTATGACGTGCTGACCAAGCTGCCGTTAGGCAACGCCAAACAAATCCGCGATTTGGGCGAACTTTTTGGTCAGTCGGATATTGTCACGCTGCACGTTCCGTCGGATGCGACGACGCGCAAAATGATTAACGCCGAAACTCTGCGGCTGATGCGGCACGGCGCGATTTTCCTTAATTATTCACGCGGTGATGTCGTGGATATTGACGCGCTGCAAAAGTCTCTCGAAAGCGGCGCGCTGGCGGGCGCGGCGATTGACGTGTTCCCAGACGAACCCGAAAAAAACGGCGACGAATTCGTCTCGGTGCTGCAAAATCTGCCGAACGTGATTTTAACGCCGCACATCGGCGGCTCGACCGAAGAAGCGCAGGCGAATATCGGTCTCGATGTCACTTCAAAACTAATCAATTATTTAGAATTAGGAATTTCCAACGGCTCGCACACGGTTCCGCCCGTCAACTTACCGCCGCAGGACAAAACGCACCGCATTCTGCACATTCACGAAAATATTCCGGGCGTTTTATCGGAAATAAACTCGAAATTATCCGGCAGCGGAATCAATATCTTAGGACAGTTTCTCAAAACCAACGACCAAATCGGCTATGTAATTTTAGACATCAACACGAAACTTTCCGGTGAAGCATTGGCGATTTTAAAGCAAGTCAAAGGCACGATCAAGACGCGAATGGTTTATTAAATTCAGCGCAGTTCCCTTTTCAAAATCTTGCCCGTCGCCGTCATCGGCAGCGTTTCCCGAAATTCGACGAAGCGCGGATATTTATAGCTTGCCATATTGGTTCTGCACCATTCGACAATCTCCGTTTCGGCGTGGTTCGCGTCCGGTTTCTTGACGATAAAGGCTTTGATTTCCTCGCCGAGTTCTTCGTGCGTGATGCCGATGACGGCGACGAGCGAAACGGCTTCGTGCGTCATTAAAACTTCTTCGAGTTCGCGCGGATAGACGTTGAAGCCGCCGCGCAGAATCATATCTTTCACGCGGTCGGCGATATACAAAAAGCCGTCGGCATCGAAACGCCCGATGTCGCCCGAATAAAACCAGCCGTTTTTGATGGCGGCGGCGGTCGCTTCCGGTTTTTTATAATAACCTTTCATCACGACGTGACCGCGAATGATGATTTCGCCCAATTCGCCGACGGGAACGTCCGCGCCGTTTTCGTCAACGACGCGAATCTGTACGCCCCAGACGGGAAAACCAACCGAACCCGAACGCGAATTTTCTGGTCTATTGAACACGGCGGCGGGCGAAGTTTCCGAAAGTCCGTAGCCTTCTAAGACCTTCGTATTAAATTTCGCTTCAAAACCGCGCAGAACTTCGAGCGGTAAAGGCGAGCCGCCCGCGTGACAGGTCGCTAAATTCGCGGCGATTTTCGCTAGATCGAATTTGTCCGCGTCCGCGTAATTGAGCAACGCCCAATACATCGTCGGCACACCGGCAAAAATCGTCACGTCGTTTTTTTCCATCTCGGAAAGCGCGGCTTCGGGCGTGAAACGCGGCAGTAAAT
>JAJAZE010000198.1 GCA_026785925.1 Pyrinomonadaceae bacterium | reverse complement strand
CAGCATTTCCCTCGCTGTGTTCGCCGACTCGTCAAAGCATAAATCGAGATTTAGATTTCTCAAAATCTCGTGACTGCGCCTGCCCAAAACGTAGATTCTGCCGCCGTAACTGACCGTTTTTTCAATGAGCTTCGCCCGAAAAATCTCCGCTGCCTTCGCACTGGTTAAAAAAACGCCGTCGTAGTCTCCAATCGCGGCAAGTTTCGCCTCGAACTCGCCCAAGTCTTCAAAAGACTTTGTTGTAATCAGCGGCAAATTGATGATTTCAAAACCGTTTTCCGCCAGAATTACGCTGAAATCGTCAAATTCTCTGAGGACTAAAATCTTTTTCGTCAAAAAACCGTCTCCTCGCTGTTTTCAACTTTTTCGCGTGTTTGTTCGAGCAGTTCGTTCGCGCCTTTAGCGATTAAAATCCGCGCCAAACGCTCGCCCAAATCTTCCGCGTCGCCTTTTGCGCCGCTGATCTTTTCGCGCCAATTAACGCTCCCGTTTAAGTTTCCAACCATTCCTTCGAGGTAAATTTCGTCGCCGCTCAAAACCGCGTTCGCCCCAATCGGAACTTGACAGCCGCCTTCGAGTGTTCGCAAAAAGGAGCGTTCGGCATTCACGCAAACTTCGGTTTCCGCGTCGTTCAAAACTCCCAGAAACGCTTTCAGATCCGCGTCGTCCTCGCGGAGTTCAACCGCCATCGCGCCTTGTCCGACTGCCGGAAGCATCGTCTCGAACGGAATAATTTGCGAAATGTGCGCGTCCAGATTTAAGCGATGAACGCCCGCGAATGCTAGAATCAGCGCGTCCAAATTCGATTCTTCAAACTTTTTAATCCGCGTCGGCACGTTGCCGCGAATCTCGAAAACCTGCAAATCAGGGCGATAATGCAGAAGCTGACTTTTGCGCCGCAAACTTCCCGTCGCCACTTTCGCGCCTTCGGGCAATTCGTCAATCGAACGGTAATTTTTGCTGATTAAAACATCATTCGGCAGTTCGCGTTTCGACACCGCGCCGATGATTAAGCCTGCGGGCTGAACGGTTTGCAAATCTTTAAGGCTGTGAACCGCCAAATCAATTTCCGCGTTTAGCAACGCGGTTTCGATTTGTTTGGTGAACAAACCTTTGTCGCCGATTTTCGCCAGCGCGACATCGAGCATTTTATCGCCGGTCGTTTTGATGATTTTTATTTCGAGCTTTAGTTCGGGAAAGTGCTTTTCGAGCGTCGCTTTGACGTAATTGGTCTGCCAGAGCGCGAGTTCGGAACCGCGTGAACCGATGATGAATTTATGCTTCAATTTCACGCCTCTTTTCGTGCGCGACCGCCGCCCGTTTCATCGCCGCCAATTCATTGACGACGGCGACGTGTCCGGCAAAGTTTTCCGCGCCGTTCCGCATCGCCAATTTGTGAACCTGCGAAACATTTTTGAGCAGAAAATCTTTCACGCCGACAATTTCCTTCAAGGTTGCGTCGTCAGGTTTTACACCACTGCGGAGCGCGGACGGCAGCAGCGGCAGGGAATAATACCAGACGAGAAAGTCGCTCATCTCGCGCATTATATTTCGCTTGACGAGCGGCAGATCAGCCATCCGGCGTTGATAATTCTGGTCAATAATCTGGTGCAGATCGTCAATGTTTTTCAGCACGACATTCTCCGCTTCAGCAGTTTCCGGCGCAATATCACGCGGCACGGCGAGGTCAATCAACAGTATTTTGTTCTTCTGACCGGCAAAATCCTTTTTGCCCAAAATTGGTTTGGGCGCACTCGTCGAACTGATGACAATATCGGTTTCGTTCAGATATTTTTTGAAGTCGGAAAAATCAATCGTCGCGCCCGTGAAATTGTGCGATCTACGCAAATCGGCGAGCAGTTCGTCGGCGTGAACTTTCGTTCGATTCGTGATGAGAATTTTGCCGACGCGCTTTTTAATCAAACATTCCGCCGTCATTCGTGATGTTTCGCCCGCGCCGACAATTAAAATCGTTTTGTCGTTCAGCGAACCGAAAGTTTCCGCCGCCGATTCGACCGCCGCCAAACTAATTGAAACCGCGCCTTTGTGCAGATTGGTTCCGGTGCGGGCGAGTTTCCCGATTTTAAAGCCGCGCTGAAATAATTGGTTGAGAATTTTCCCGGTCGAATTTTGCCCGACGGCAAACGAGTAAGCGTCGCGCAACTGACCTAGAATCTGCACGTCGCCGACAATTTTTGAATCAATGCTCGTTGCCACCCGAAAAAGCTGCTGACACGCGGCGCACGAAACCAGACCGAAAAAATGCTCGCGGCGCACCGTGTCGGCGGCGTTTTTGAAATTTATCAGCAGGTCTTTATAAAAATCCAAATCGAGGTCGGTGCGCGTCGTCACGCCGTAAATCTCCGTGCGGTTGCAGGTCGAGATAACGACGCATTCGACCAGTGTTTGCTTGAGTTCGGCGATTAGCGCGAGCGTTTCGTTTTCGTGAACGTAAATCTGCTCGCGCACTTCAATCGGCGCGGTTTTGTGATTAATTCCGACCGCGAATAAAATTGATTGTTGGCTAAGGTTTTGCAAAATTTCTACTTTATAAATCAAAGTTCAAACAGGCATTTTGCCGATTGAATACAATACTAGCAAAAAACGTCTTTTTGTCTCAACGCGAAATTATCACAATGACTTATAAAGCAAATTAGGCTGAGAAAACTTTCCGAAATGTTGCAATGAAGAAAACTTAATCACGAAGCAGCCTGAAATGGCGCGAAGAAAAAGCTGCTATTTTCCAAGCTGCCCGCTGGATTTTTCGCCGCATAAAATTTGCGCGGCGAGCAGCGGAATCATTAATTCGTGATGTCCGGTGATGGAAAATCCGCGTCCCGCGCCGTCGGCGGTCGGACGGCGCACGACGTTCGTCTGCGGGCGATAGCTTTGAATAAAATCGAAATTGGCGGTCGTCAAATCTTCGAGCGAAAAGCCTAAATTTTTAATAACCGTCACGGCTTTTAAGAAGATTTCCGGCAGAATGACCGCCGAACCTAAATTCAGATAAACGCCGCCGCCGTTCAACTCCCTGACGATTGAGCAGAACAATTTGAAATCGGTGTGCGAGGCTGCGCCGAGAGCCGCGCCGTCGCAAGCCGCGTGAAAATGCCCGATGTCCGCGCCGATTGCCAGGTGCGCGGTGAACGGAATTTTATGTTGGTAAGTTTGACAGAGCAGCGAGACGGCGGCGTTTTCCGGTTTGAGCGCACAAACTTCCCTGCCCATCGCTTCGCCGAGTCCGAGGTCGTCTTTTGCGCCGTTTTTTGCCGCTTGATTGAGAATCTCGCCGGTTTCCCGCGCCGCGCCGAAATCGCCTTTGCCGAGTGTTGCGTCAACGTCTTCGCTGGTAAAACCGACGAGCGCGATTTCCGTATCGTGAACCAGCACCGCACCGTTTGCCGCAATTGCCGAAACGTATCCGCGTTTCATTAAATCAATCAAAACCGGAGCGAGTCCGGTTTTTACGACGTGTCCGCCGATTCCCCATACAATCGGTTTTTGTAAATCTCTGGCGCGGCGAATTCGGCGGGCGATTTCACGCAAAGACTGCACCGCGAGAATGTCCGGCAATTTGTCGAGAAAATCGGCGAGCGAATCTTCCGCGCTGATCGGCGCGGCAAAATCTTTGACGGTGACTTTGCTCGGACGCGACGCGAGTTGATATGTTTTTATCGCGTCGAAATTTATCGGCTGATAGTTTTCATAAATTGACATAGCAATTATTTTATCTGATTTTCTATCGAACGAAAATAAAGCCTTTTAATCGGAGTGCGGATGAATAGCTGCACTCATTTGAAAATTGTTTTGTTCTGACAAAAAAACTCTCGCCGCTGCCGACGAGAGTTTTTTATCCATTGAATTTTAGAAATGCGTCTATCTGTCGAAAGACGATGGAATTACCGTGTCGCCCGCCGCGCCGAAGCGTTGTTCGCGGACAATCTCGTTGAGACTCTGCCTGATTGACCAAACGCCGTCTCTAAACATCGCCAAATCGGTTTTGCCGTCGCCGTCAAAATCGCCTGCCGCGCCGGTTTCTACGTTTTCGCCCAATGTAATGCCGGACAATTCGCCGCCAGCCGATTTGATTGACCAGGTGTTATCGCCCGCGCGATAAACTGCCAAATCGCCGCGCCCGTCGCCGTCGAAATCGCCCGTCAGAGCGCGGTCGCCCGACTGTCCGAACTGTTCTTCGACGCTGGTTCGGCTTTCGCTCAGACGGATTTTCCAAGTTCCGTTCGATTGATTGAAAAAGACGAAATCGGCTTTGCCGTCGCCGTCGCGGTCGGTGGCGAGCGGCGTGAAATCACCTTTTCCGTTTTTGAATCGTTCGGTGACGGTCGCGCCGTTTGAACTCATTTTAACCTGCCAGATTCCTTTCAACCGGTTCCACGTCGAGATGTCGGCTTGACCGTCGCCGTCAAAATCGGACGGCATCGGTCGGTCGGATTCCGTGCCGAAATTTTCGACGCGCAAAGCGTTTGATGCGGAGAGCCAGATATACCAATTGCCGTTTGACGGGCGGAAAACGGCGATGTCCGTTTTGTTATCGCCGTCGAAATCAGCCGGCGCGAGACGGTCGCCCGCCGCGCCGAACGCCTGTGAAAACCAGGTGTTGTCCGAACTGCGCTTAACATACCAACCGTTATCGGCACTGCGAAAAACTGCCGCATCGGTTCTGCCGTCGCCGTCAAAATCAAACGGCGCACGGTCGAAGAAGGTTGCTTCCGGGCGGAAATTTTCATTTTCGCCCGAAGCCGTGAAATTGATTCCATCGGTGGTTTCATTGATGGAATGCACCTGGGTCGGCGACGCAAACTGATAGCGGCGATGCCAAACCGAGAACGTATAAGTTTGACCGACCGGAACGTCGGCAAACCGGTAATAACCGAGCGGATTGGTATATGCCGTGCGAATGTCGCCGTTTTCATCCTGCACCATTACTCGTGCGCGGAAGATACCGCGACCGTTCGGCTGCGTCACCCGTCCGCCGACTTCGACCGGAGCCGCCAGCGGAGCTTGCAGACCAGCCGCCCACTGCGAGAAGTT